>PXAP01000247.1 GCA_003567115.1 Bacteroidota bacterium | reverse complement strand
GGAGCTGGTTGCATATGACCGTCATGTACCACTGGTATTTTATGGTTGGATGGTAGATAATACTGTAATAAGGAGGGAGGTTTCCGTTGCTGATATTGCTCCAACCGTTTCCCTTCTGCTCAATATACCTGCACCTCAGTTTTCTACAGGTAAACCTGTACTGGAGATTTTCAGATGACAGGATGCAGGCATTTGACCGCCTGCATATGCCTGTGTACTGATCCGGTTACCATCCAGGGATAAAATTCAGGCCCAGGATGCCGCCACTTATCCCATCCCTCTGGAACGGGAATGCATAATAGGGTTCAATGATCATTGCCCCGAACAGATTTACCCTGAGCGACAGGCCTGTACTGAATACCGGGAACCTCCTGTCAGGTGAAAAGTCATTGATATCAAATGTGGGCCTGGTTTCTGTTGTCCATGCCACTCCGGCATCAAAAAAGAGCGCCAGCTCGGTAAAGAAAATTCCTGACCGGATCACTGCAAGTTGTTCCGGACCGGTAAAGGGCATCCTTATTTCAAAATTTGTCATTGCCATCCTGGTACCAATCAGGTCATTTATGGAAAAGTTGGTATCCTGGTGAGACCGCATCTCATAAAACTGTCTGGAGCTGTATCCTCTTATATAACCCGGATATCCGAGGTACATGGGGTACATAAGATTGTTGTCGGAAGTTGGTCCGTAACGTCCGTGGTGAAGAACCCTGAATGCGAAACTAAACGGATTCTGGAAGTAATATTGCCTGTAGTCGGCAAGCAGCTGATAAAACTCCAGTCTCCCGAAATACTTGTCACCCTGTAACCTGTACCTGTAACCCCTCATGGGTGATGCCATACCGAAATAGGAGTTGTCCCCTACATAGGCCAGGTTTACCCTGGCAAGATTGAAGCCATCGGGGGAGTCAACGTTCCTGTCAATACTTTGTCCAGCATAAAAGCCCCTGTTGTCATAATAATTATTATAGACATCCAAACGGTAATAGTACCGGGAAACCGAACCACCCACCTCAATACGTCTTGACATTGAGAAGGGGTAATAAGCAAAGCCTCCCAGCTGGTCTTGAAAAATTCTCAGATTATAAAGTGCGAAATTGGTCAGGTCACCTTCCTGCTCTACCTGCATAAAGTATGAACGGAAAGGGATATGTGAAAGTGATCCTCCCCATTTGATCCTTCTTTTCTGATTCAGGTAGGTTCCCATAGCAGCAAAATCGTAAATCTCGCCATTTACGGCGACGGCTGCAAAGAGGGTCTGGTCGCCGAGGATATCGGAAAATAGCATGTTCACGCCTCCTGACATTCCGGTACCGTAATGGGAGCTTACACCAATACCGACTCCTGTATTGCCTATATAATCAAGCCGGAAATTGGGCATGAAAGGTTGTATCTGGAATGAATCTGCGGGAAAATGGCTGAATCTGTCATTGTCAGCAAGGCTATTATCAACAATGTTGCCGGCAATACGCTGAAAAGGAGGCAGAGTGGCTGCAAGCATATCGACTGTACCGGGATCGGCCGGCTCTTCATTGAAATCTTCGGGCATTGCCGAATATATGGTATGGTTCCCCGCCATATAATATGAGTAGGTGAGCATACCGGTTTCCCTGGCTACACTTATGGCCGGAGACAAAGCGGTTATACCGCTTATACCTGTGGGATAGTTTGTCGCCCTGAAAACTTCACGGGTTTCTTTATCATAACGGTACAGGTTTCTGAAGCCGTCGCTGTTTGATAAAAA
Organism: Bacteroidota bacterium; assembly: GCA_003567115.1. Lineage (GTDB taxonomy): Bacteria > Bacteroidota > Bacteroidia > Bacteroidales > PUMT01 > PXAP01. The sequence continues at coordinate 27,249 of PXAP01000247.1, read as the reverse complement.
GTATATTGATTTCCCGTCGGCCGAGAATACCGGGTTAATGTTATCTGCTCCTTTGAAAACAGGAAGTACGGTGACCTCATTATTGTGGTGGGTATCAATAATTCCAAGATTCAGCTTGTAGCTTGTACCCTCTGTTTTGTCTCCCGGCTGCTTTTTGTCGGTAGCGAAAGCTATATACCTGCCATCAGGCGACCAGGATGGGTGAACGTAGGAGTATTTGTCGTTGGTAAGCCGGGTTACCTCTTTGCTTTCCATATCATAGAGGTAAAGGTTGTTTATGCCGCCAACAAGTCCGGTCAATACCAGATACCTGCCGTCGGGCGACCAGGATGGGTTGTTTACAAAAGGAACCCCCGGTATCTCTATTTCCCTTGTTCTGCGGGGGCGGTTCATGTCGGATATCAGTATATTACTTTTCCCTTTTTGCACGGCAACGTAAGCGAAATAGCGACTGTCGGGCGACCATGTTCCCATCGATTCAAGAAAATTGTAGCCGTCAATATCGGTATCGCGCGTGGAACTGGTCAGGCTGGTAACAATTTCACCGTCTTTTGTATCTGCAATAAACAGATCGAGTGTGAACACATTTTTCTCAGAGAAAAATGCCACATATTCGCCATTGGGGCTGACAGATGGTGAAACATTCATACTTCCCCCGGTCTCCTCAAATATCAGTTTATTACCCGACATCTCACTGCTTGTATTTTGCAGTAATTCTTCATAATGTGTTGTGTATGAGGATTTCCATACGTCGGAAAATGTACTGGCAGTCATTTCCAGAACTCTTTCGATGCCCATTTCGTACCCGAATTTTGCCGTTTCCTGAAAAAGAGGCATAATTACGGAGTCGCCCCAGGTTCTTCCCACGAAAGCCCAGAAAGCATGGCCGAAGCGATAGGGAAAATACTCATGGCTGGTAGTCATATCCCGCAGCGTGGGGAAATCATCATTGATTATTGCATCCCGCATCCACATCGCCGTATTTGCATCGACGCTTCCAATTGACATATATTCTGCCATTCCTTCAACAAACCAGAGGGGAAGATTTCTAAATGAATAGCTGTTAAGCGTATCCTGCCTCATGAGCTGGTTGAACTGGAAGGCATGAACAAGCTCATGCCCGAGCACATGGTCGGTCTGTCCCCTGGTTTCCAGAATGGGCATGACTACCCTGTTTTTGAGCGATTCGGTTACACCGCCCGTTCCGACCCCGATTAAGCTGCTTACTGCGGTGGTTTGCTGAAAGTCGGGGTGATTTTCATATATTATCAGGGGGTTGAGCTCCTTTATGGTATCACCCAGTGCACGGGCATGACGGTAATACCATTTTTCGCTCATCCTGGCGATCTCATTCTTTACCGAATCATTTTCAAAATAATGGTATATTTCAAAATTGGGCGTCCTGTAAACCTTGAAATCAAATGTCTTGTAACCGGGCTTTGTTCGTCCGAACCCTTGTGCAAAAATATCACTTCCACAAAGTAAAAAAACAAAAACCAGGAATAATGCAGGGTATATCCGTTTACCTGCTACCGAAATTATATTCCTTAAGTTCCTCATGACCTGGAATTTGAAGTTACATTATTAAAAAATAGCGATCTGAATGGTGGTATATAATGTTTTACACCAAATCACATGCCAAATAAACAAAGAAATGCTCTCCTTTGTTGTATATCCATGTAAAAATTTTGCATTATTTTTGTTAATCCCGTTTAATTTAACCCTGCCGGTGTGTACCGTTAAATTGCCGTGTACAATGGTCTGCTCTATTTCATGTCCGGCTTTTTTGGGGTGACAGGCAAAAGTAATGTATTGCCTGGTGCTGCCATAAAGAACATTCTGATATATTATTCAATTCACTCAATATCAAAGGTCTCTCCACTATTAAGAAGTTCGTCGACACACTTTATTTTTGATAACTCCCTGACCGATTCTAACTGTATTTCCACCATATCATCATAGGTCTCAAATTCAGCCGATCTTATTACTCCCAGGGCAACCGGCAGATCGGGTGGTCCCATTTTACCCAGCATACGGTGAATACCCGGGTTTTTCTCATATTGATCGTGTATTAGAATATCTTCCAGTTCAACTCCGTTAAGACCCACAACCACTCCCTGAAGCTTGGTTCCTTTCAGTTGTATCCCCTTTTCTTTGTTTTTACCGTAAAGCATGGGTTCTCCGTGTTTAAGGTGGAGCTGGTAATCATCCTTTGTCTCTTTATCGGTTATCGGTGCATGGGTCTTGTCTGCATATATGATACAATTCTGCAGTATTTCAACCACCGCGGTCCCATCGTGACCGGCAGCTTCTGACATTACCCCGGTCATCATTTTAATATTGGAATCCAGAACCCTTGCAAAAAATGTTCCCTGCGCCCCCAGCACCAGGCCGGCAGTGACAAACGGATGTTCAATGGTTCCGTGCGGGGATGTCCGCGTAATGCTTCCTATAGGGGTGGTGGGAGAGTATTGGCCCTTGGTCAGGCCATAGATCTGATTATTGAACAGAAGGATGTTGACATCCAGGTTTCTCCTTATGATATGAATAAAATGGTTGCCCCCTATAGCCATTGAATCACCATCACCGGTAGCTATCCACACGCTTAGTCCGGGATTCGAAAGCTTCACCCCGGTGGCAATTGCCATTGCCCTGCCGTGTATTCCATGAATACCATAGGTGTTTACATAGTAAGGGAAACGGGAGGAGCATCCTATTCCGGAAACAAATACAAAATTTTCCTTTTTGTATCCAATCTGCGGAAAAACGTTTTCCACTGCTTTCAGTACACCATGTGATCCGCAGCCGGGGCACCACTTAACCATCTGATCATTTGTAAAATCCTCTTTATTAAGTGCCGTTTCCGATTGTAAAATACGATTATCTATCATGACGGGTTGTTTCTAATATATGATTGAATTTTTCAATGAGTTCTCCGACAAAAAATGGCATGCCCTGGATTTTATTGTATTGCAGATAATTGATTCCGGGTAATTCAGAGCGCAGATATTTTACAAACTGGCCGTTATTCAGTTCACAGACAATAACTTTTTTATAGTTGCCAAGAATTTTCCCGGTGTTAAGGGGCAGCGGGAAAATATGGTTGAAGTGGGCATGCCCTATATTTTTACCATCGTTTTGCATCTTTCTGATAGCAGTACGTATGGATCCTTCGGTTCCCCCCCAGCTTACTACGAGCAGATCTCCTGTCTCTTTTCCCTCAATTTTCTGTAACGGGATGCTGTCAGCCACCTTCCTTACCTTCGATTCCCTTATCTGCACCATCATCTGATGGTTTTGGGGATCTGTTGATACGATGCCATATATATCCGTTTTCTCAAGTCCCCCAACCCTGTGCCTCAGTCCCTCAGTACCCGGAAAAGCCCATTGCCTGACCAGGTTTTCAGGGTTACGCTTATATGGTCTGTAATTCGGGTCGTTTGCTTTTGCACGGGGAGGGTTTATCTCCGGCAGTGTCGATATCGCAGGTATCCGGAATAATTCTGACCCGTTGCCCAGGTATCCGTCGGTAAGCAAAATTACAGGTGTCATATGTTCCATGCTGATTTTTGCGGCTTCATAGGCGTAATAAAAACAGTTGGCCGGGGTTGAGGCAGCCATAACTATTGCAGGGCATTCACCGTTTCGTCCCCAGAGAGCCTGCAACAAATCCGATTGCTCTGATTTGGTGGGCATACCGGTAGATGGCCCTGCCCTTTGCACGTTCACTATAACAAGTGGCAATTCTGTCATTACTGCAAGTCCGATAGCCTCTGATTTTAATGAAAATCCCGGACCTGATGTGGTGGTAACCGCCAGCGACCCCGTATAACTTGCTCCGATTGCCGAACAGATGCCGGCAATTTCATCCTCTGCCTGGAAAGTTTTAGCACCCAGTGCTTTGTTCTGTGCCATCTCCGTCATTATTTCGGTTGCGGGAGTGATAGGGTAGGATCCCAGGAAAAGGGGACGGCCCGAACGTTCTGCCGCGGCCAGCAAGCCCCAGGCCGTGGCTACGTTTCCGGTAATATTACGGTATCTGCCCTTTTTGAGGTTTGCTTTGGGTACTTTATAAGTTGTCAATGCCTGACCCGGAGAATCAGCAAAATTGAATCCGGCAACCAGGATGGATTTGTTAATTTCCAGTAATGATGGTTTGGAACTGAATTTTTTCCCGAGAAATTTAAAGGTTGTATCCAGGCTTTGGTTGAGAAGGTAAGTAACAAATCCCAGGACAAACATGTTCCGGCTCCGGTCGGCCGCTTTGGCACTGATATCCCGCCGGGGAAGACTTTCGCGGGTCATACTGCTGACGGGAACTTTGATGAGCCTGTATACATCCAGACTGCCGTCTTCCAGAGGGTTTGACTGGTAGCCGCACTTTTTAAATGCCTTATCATTGAAAGTATCGGAATCAACTATAATTATGCCTCCTGGTTTAACCCACTTGAGGTTGGTTTTAAGGGAGGCCGGATTCATGGCAATAAGCAGGTCACAGAGATCTCCCGGGAAGAAGATCTTTTCTTTACCTATCTGAACCTGAAAGCCTGATACACCTGCCAGTGTATTGTGGGGCGCCCTTATTTCAGCCGGATAATCAGGAAAAGTAAAAAGATCGTTACCAAGGACTGCAGCCACATCTGAAAACAGTGTACCGGCAAGCTGCATTCCGTCTCCTGAGTCACCGGCTAATTTTATGACAAACGAATCCTTTTCTTTAATTTTCGGATTCTTTTTTTTAGTTTTATACTGATCAGCCATTTTTTTAATTATTGTAAAGAGCTTAATTTTATAATCAGGTTAAAGTGCCACTTCAAACCGTTTTTTAAATTAAAGGGGTTAGATATTTGAAAGTAAACGGGTAAATTCTGCTTACAAAAGTACTGTTTATATTATTAAACGAGTATGATTTTTTTCATGGTGAAATCACAGGCAAGATAGGTAAAATTCAAGATATAAGGCATATACAACAATTGTATTTTTAACATTGATTATTACCGGATTATTGGGTATAAATTTATTTTGTGTTTTTGATCCGGTAAAGCGGAAATTTTATATAAAAAACAGAAAATGGCTCTGATTAAGTCCGTACGGGGAAGTTCGCCTGTTTTTGGAAAAGATTGCTACCTTGCCGACAATTGCACCGTTATAGGAGATGTGGTAACCGGCGATTATTGCAGTGTGTGGTTCAATGCCGTAATAAGAGGCGATGTGAATTCAATCCGAATAGGAAACAGGGTAAATATCCAGGATAATGCAATTCTTCATTGTACGTTTGAAAAGACTACCGTAAATCTCGGTAATAATGTCTCCATAGGGCACAATGTTATTGTGCACGGGGCCTGTGTTGAAGATAATGTACTTGTCGGTATGGGTGCCATTCTTATGGATGATGTTGTGGTAGGAAGCAATTCAATTATTGCTGCCGGGGCTGTTTTACTAGAGGATACCCGTGTTGAACCCGGCAGTATATATGCCGGTGTGCCTGCAAAGCGGATAAAAGGAGTTGATAAAGAAAAATTAAGTAAAACGATCGAGAGAATTGCAGATAATTATATTAATTATTCCGGTTGGTACAGGGTATAATAAATTCAGGTTATTTCCAGAAATCCAGTTTTTCCAGATTGATTTTTTTTTCAAAAAATATGGTGGCAATTTTCCCGAAATATTCTGTATGGTCAGAAACAAAGAACCTGTCACTGCTTTTGGCTTCACTTCCGAGAAGCTTTCCCGATTCAAGCGTGCTTCTAAGATCCTCGGCCACGATCATTGCCGAATCTACCACTTCAACCCTGAAATCATAGAATTTCCTTATCTGGTTCCTGATTACCGGGTAATGAGTGCAACCAAGTATCAGGGTTCCTATCTCCTTAAGTACCTCGTTGGACAGGTATGCTCTTATAATGGCGTTGCTGATATCATCATACACAAAACCTTCTTCAATCATGGGTACCAGAAGCGGGGTCGGCAGTGAAAACACTCTTGCCCGGGGACTTATTTTTTTGATTTTATCGGGGTAGGTTCCGGAGTTTATGGTGTTTTTTGTGCCGATAATACCAATAGATGCATCGGGATTGAGTTTTGCTACCCGTTTAACCACGGAATCAATTACATTGACCGGAATTGCCCGTTTCATGGTGTAGCGGCTCAGTTCACCCCACACAGTGGCCGATACGGTATTGCAGGCAGCAAGGATTATTTTGCAGTCATATCCAATCAGAAAGTCGGTTATCTTTTTACTGTAATGCAGTATAGCTTCAGGTGATTTATCACCGTAAGGCAGATGGGCGATGTCACCAAAATAGACAATTGCTTCGTCAGGAAGCAGTTGTTTTATCGCTGAGGCCACCGTTAATCCGCCGACCCCTGAATCAAATATGCCAATAGGACCGGATTTATTAGCAGCCATGGATCTTAGGATAATGTTTCAGAATGATTACGGTTTAATCTGTTTGTGATGTATTTTACCTTTTAAGCAAAAACCACCATGCATTGATGCCGGTGGTTTATTGCTTTTTATGATGCTGATAGTTTGGACAAGGCTGTTTACAGTCCCATTTTTTCCCTTACATAGGGAAAAATATCTTCGCTATCCTCACTGTAATACAACACCGATTGTGCATCAAGATCAAAAACATATATATAGCCTCTTTCCTTTGCTACTTCAGCTATTACAGTCTGTATTCTCTCAAAAATGGGTTGTATAAGCTCCCTTTCTCTCATCTGCAGATCTTCCTGCGCGCCAGCCTGAAATTCCTGTATTCTGGTCTGCAATTCCCTTAATTCACGTTCCCGGAGGTTTCTTACGGTAGGTGAGAGTGTTTCCTCGGCTTCAATAAAGTTTTGAAGTTTATTGTTGTATTCAACCTGAAGGTTCTCAAGTTCCTGTCCCAGGCTTTCTGCTTCTTGCCTCAGTTGCCTTTCGGCTGCTTCTCTTTCCGGCATAATGTTTATGAGCCGGGAAGAGTTAATATGTCCGAATTTTATATCCTGGGCATAGGCGGCAGAACCTGCCATCAGAAATGCAGAGATCAAAATTAATTTTAGTACATTCTTCATTTTTAAAACGTTTTATATTTATTATTCAAGAATATTAATTAGTGTATCCCAGCCTTTTAAGCACATCATCACTTAAATCATTGCGGGGATCGGTGTAAAGCATTATGGGTGAATCGGAAGTATCGAATATAACTGCGTAATTACCGTCTACAGCCATTTGCTCTATGGCATTGTATACCCGGTCCTGGACAGGCCGGATCAATTCTTCCTGTGTTTGATATAGCTCACCTTCCGGGCCAAAATATTTTCTTTGCAGATCAGCAGCTTCAGCTTCTTTGCTCACTATTTCATCTTCCCTTTTTTTTCTCATCTCTTCGCTCATCAGCACCCTTTCGTTCTGATAGCTTCGGTAAAGGGCTTCAACTTCCTGGTAAATGAGTTCGACTTCGGTTTGCCATTCTTCAGCCAGTTTGTCTAGTTGCTCCTGAGCCGATCTGTAGGCAGGAATATTGTTCAGGATATACTCACTGTCAACATAGGCGAAACGCTGGGCAAAACCCGTTTGCAATGACGCAAAGAACAAGAAGGCAACAATTATGAAGGTACCTGCGGCAGTGCCGGGTTTAATAAAGCGTAAACCTTTATCCGGCATGATCTTATCATACAGGGTTTTATTTGAAGGATGATTCATATTTATCATTTATATAGCTCTTGTTTAGTGAATTATTTCATATAATATAATAATTAAAATTGCTGTCCGATTACAAAATGAAATTGTCCCTTGTTGGCGCCCGGTCTGCCCGGGATTTCATCGAATCCGTAACCCCAGTCTATCCCGAGCAGTCCAAACATAGGGAGGAATGCCCTGAGGCCAATACCGGCCGAACGTCTGATAGCAAAGGGGTTGAATTCATCGAAAGAACTCCAGGCATTTCCGGCTTCAAGAAATACCAGCGGATAAATAAATGCATTCGGATTGGTTGATACGGGATATCGCAATTCCATTGTAAACTTGTTGTATATGTTACCTGCCTTGTTACCGTCTCTGATAGGTGTCAGGGAATGATTTTCATAACCTCTCAGGCCTATGGTTTCCCTTCCGTAAAGGTTGTAGCCGGACATACCGTCTCCCCCCAGGTCAAAGCTTTCAAAAGGCGAGGGTCCTATATCCTCATTAAAGTATCCCAGGTATCCGAAATTTGCCTTGGTGCTCAATACCAGATTCCCTGCCAGAGCCGTATACCATTCTCCTTTAAATGTCCATTTGTGGTACTCTATCCACCTGTACTTTTCCTGTGCCGGCATATCAGCATAATTTTTGTCACTTAAAAGAGAGTAGGGCGGAGTGACCTGGAGGGTGAGGTCAAAGGAGTTGCCCCTTCGCGGATAAATGGGCTGGTCGACCGAATTTCTTCTGAAACTTGTCCTTACACTGAAATTATGTGATTGCCCGTCCTGAAAAAGGAACTGTCCGTACCAGTCGTCCAGATTATAATTCTGAAAGCTGATTTCATTGTAAAGAGTAAAGAAGTCGTCCGGCCAGTTTAATCTTCTTCCCATACCCAGTGAGGCACCCGAAATCTTTATTGATGACCAGTCCTGTATGTTCCTGTTAAACCTGTTGGTCTGTATGGTATGAAAAACCGAAAAAGAGAGCGAATTTGGTTTGGTTCCCCCCAGATAAGGCTCAACAAAAGTCATGTTGTATGACTGGAAGTAACTGCCGTTGGACTGTGCGCGCAAACTAAGGGTTTGTCCGTCGCCCGAGGGCAGGGGCCTCCATGCATCCCTGTTGAAGAAATTTCTGGTGGAAAAGTTGGAGAAGCGCACTCCAAGGGTGCCGATAAGCATACCTGCACCCCATCCTCCTGATATCTCAAGCTGGTCATTGGATCTTTCCTCTACGTAGTACTCAATATCAACGGTACCGTCAGCGGGATTAGGTATGGGGTTTATCTCCAGTCTCTCAGGGTCAAAGTGTCCCAGGTTTGCAAGCTCCCTCTGGGAGCGTATCAGTTTTGTCTTGCTGAAAAGTTCTCCGGGTTTTGTTCTTATTTCTCTCCGGATAACGCGTTCATTGGTTTTTGTGTTTCCCGATATAAGAACCTTGTTTATGGTTGCCTGATCTCCTTCCCGGATTCTCATCTCCAGGTCAATGGAATCATTTTCCACTTTTGTTTCGACCGCATTAATGCTGAAAAAAAGATAACCGTCATCCAGATAAACGGAATTAACAGCATCCTCCTCCATGCGCAACCTGTTTTCAAGCCTGGTCTGGTCATATATTTCTCCCTTCTCTATGCCCAGAACTGCAGAAAGGAATTCAGAAGGATATTTGGTATTTCCCACCCAGTTTATATCTCTGAAGAAATATTGCCGGCCTTCTTCGATTTCTATTGCGACGTTTATACGGTCTTCCTCTGTGAAATAAATTGAGTCGGATACTATCCTTGCATCACGAAAACCTTGTTCATTATAGAAATTAATAAGCAGATCCTTGTCCTCCCGAAAATCCTGGTCAACATATTTTGATGATGTAAATATGTTAACAAGACTCCTTTTCTTGGTATTATCCATAACCCTTCGCAGACGCCGGTCAGTAAAGTACTCATTACCATAAAAATAAATATCCGAAATACGTACTCTCTCGTTTTTATCTACATAAATGTTCAGATTTATCCGGTTTGGGATAGCTGGTTCATCTTCCTTTTGGATATCGACAGCAGGATTTAAATAACCTTTTTCAATAAAATGGTTTACGATTATATTTCTTGTATTGTTCAGGGTATTTTCGTTGATCAGGCTGCCGCTCCTGAGCTGGATTTGTTCTTCAACATCCCTTAATTCGCCCCTTCTCAATCCTTCAATATTCAGCTGAGAGAGTCTCGGCGGCTCCTGAAGCCATATATCAAGATCTATTTCATTTGCCTCCATCCTGGTGGCAGTGATATTTACATCAGAGAACAGGTTCTGATCCCATAGTTTTTCAATAGCCTGGGTAATTTCATCTCCGGGAACAGTGATTGTCTGACCGGTTTGAAGTCCCGTAATATTCCTGATCACGGCCGGATCAATATACTGTATTCCCGATACCGTCACTTCATTGATTACATAATCCCCCGGCCTTGAATAGTCAATTACCGGCAGGTCTGTCTGTGCCGAAACGCCCGGAACCATGCAAAAAGATATAATTGCAAGGTAAAAAAATGATTTTACTCTTTTTATCAACATAAGCATTATTCACATTTTAACTGGTCACTTGTTTTCCCGAAACGTCTTTCTCTCTTTTGAAAATCAATTATTGCTTTATAAAGATCCTCTTTCCTGAAGTCGGGCCATAGAGTCGGTGAAAAATACATTTCAGAATAGGCAATTTGCCAAAGAAGAAAGTTACTTAATCTGAATTCACCGCTAGTGCGGATAAGCAACTCCGGATCGGGGATATTTTTTGTTACCAGGTATTCTGAAAAAATTTTTTCATCTATGGCATCTTTTTCAAGCTTTCCGGAATTTACATCCTCTGCGATCCTTTTTGCTGCATCCGCAATTTCCCATCTTGCTCCGTAACTTAGCGCTACTACCAGGGTCAGCCTGATGTTTTCCCTGGTGAGCTCAATTACTTCATTCAGTTTTTTCACAATATTAACCGGAAGACTTTGTATATCTCCGATAACCAATAAACGTACATTGTTTTTAATTAGTGTTTCCGTTTCCGAATTAATTGTTGAAATCATCAGCTGCATCAGGGCATCTATCTCCTCCTGGGGCCTGAACCAGTTTTCTTTGGAGAAGGCAAATAATGTCATGTATTTTACACCCAGTTCCCCGGCAGCTTCAACTGATTCTTTGACGGCAGTAACACCGTTCTGATGCCCAAAGATGCGGTGAGAACCTCTTTCTCTTGCCCAACGTCCGTTTCCATCCATGATGATGGCAATATGGCAGGGCAGTTTCGATTTATTTATATTATCTTTAAGTTCTGTCATAAACAAAATGATTGTTAGTCCCAGTAAGGCGGGCAGTCACCCCTGCGTTCAAAGGGTTTAATGGTTACGAAAAATCCGGCCAAAGATACCCAATCATTGTTATGAACCAAAGAGGGTGAATTAAATTGTCCAAAACTTTTTACATTATCTATATCATCTGAAAAATATTTCTTCAAAATCCATTCCATTCCGACGGTCACTTTCCTGCTGATACCATATTTGATTCCTGCTCCGAAAGGAATGTTTAAATAATTATCAGAGGCAACCCCGCGGTCGGGGAAAAATGAATAGGACAATCCGGCAGTTATATAAGTACTGAAGGGGCTTCTGAAAATAGTTGCTTTGAACGGTTGAAAACTGAATTCTCCCTTGAAGGAGAAATCATAAAAATTGTTAACAATGGCAGCCTGCCTTGTTTGATGGAGGATATTGTCAAAATCGAGGTCATCGGCCCTGATTTGACCGTAATTCAGATTTACCCTTACTGCATAATGCTCATCAATATTGTATTTAACCATAGCTCCAAAGGCAGGAGAGGGTTTGTAAAAATGGTTTGAGGTATTTATATTGCCCATGTAATAGGAACTTCCGGCAAATATTCCTATTTCTGCCTCATCCTGTGGAAAGGCTTTATTTAAGGAGATGAAAAGAAAAAAAAATATGGCTGCAGTTCTCATTTTATAATTATTTTTCTTTATCCAAAAAGCTTTGAAAACAATTAATATCTTACCAGACCGGGCAATCTGTATACCATTTGAAGCGAAGTCAGGTAATAAATGTCATTGGAAGAAGACAGCTCTATTGAGAAGCCGTCAAGGTAATCATTAAGTGCATACCGGCCGCCTATTTCGAATCCAATATCCATCCTGTTATTAATACCGACTTTGAGACCGAGGCCCGCCGGCAGCACCATGGTGGCAATTCCATGCTCAATACCTTCCCTTTTCTGTCTTTCTTTAAGCTTTTCATTTGGCATGACATGGTATACTAACGCCCCTGCTCCTCCGAAAATATAAATTGAAAACGTTCCGTAATTCCGTACAAGTCCACGACGGTCTGTTCCGCTTAGAACCCTGATATCCCTGAGGGGAAAAAACTCGATTCTGCCTGCGGGCTCAAAAATCACCGTATTGAAAATGTAACCCCTGCTTTCGTTCCTGCCCCCTTTATCGCTGCCGCTCAGCCAGCCGAGGGCAGCACTCCCGCTGAAAGCCAGATAATCTGTTTGAAAATATCTTAATCCTGCGAGAATTCCCGGCCGGGATCGGAGTATGTCAAGATCTTTAATGCCATACCAGGTATTTTCGTCGGCCGAGCCGCCTATATCACCGAAATAGTTTGCTGTACCTATACCTGCATAGATTTCATGGGATGTTGACCTCCAGCTCTGACCTTGCGTATGTAAACCAAAAACCAGTAACAGTAAAAAAGAGCAAATAATTTTTAACAGCATCTTTTTTAATTTTATAGGAATTACAAAGTTAAAGAAAAATAATGGTTTTTGACATCACGAAGATCTTAATAAGTTTAAAGGTAGTTTGACCTGGTCTGCCGAGCTTAGGGCTATAAAAAAATCACACTCTTAATTTCTTTTATCAGCTCCCCACATAAGCTTTTCGCGAATTGTAGTATAAAAATCCTGGTGGTCAAACTTTACCATGGATATGTCAAAATCCGAACGGTTAAGTACAATTTCGGCTTCGGTTGACATGAGGACGGACTGGTGGTCCTTTGAGAGCAGGAATTTTCCGTTCCTGCTTGTGACCTTCAGGCGTACAGTATTATTCTCCGGTATGACCAGGGGCCTGACAGTAAGATTATGGGGTGAGATGGGAGAGATTATCATTCCCTTCATATCGGGTGTGAGCAGGGCGCCTCCCACGCTAAGTGAATATGCCGTTGACCCGGTGGGTGTTGAAATAATCAATCCGTCAGCCCAGTATGAATTAATAAAAATATCATTTAACCATGCCTGTATGGTTATCATTGCCGAGTCCTTTTTCTGCAGGGTAAACTCATTCAGGGCAAAATCAAAATCGCCGAATGTCTCTTCAGGAGAATTAAGTTTCAGCAAACCTCTTTTCTCAATGCAGAATCTGCCCGACAGCAGGGCATCAACCGCCATGTCAGTATTCTCCCGTGAAATATTAGCCAAAAAACCGAGTCTGCCGCTGTTGATTCCCAAAACAGGGATCCCGGAATTTCTTACTATAGCGATGACTTCCAGTATTGTTCCGTCTCCTCCAATTGTTAAAACATAATTGTTTTTTTTATCCAGATCTTTATGTGAATTGAACAAATTTTCCGGTTGGGGATCAAGGCCGGCTTCATTACGCATGAAGTTATAAAAAGGTTCATATATGCTTACCGGAATATTTTTCAGATTAAGCCGGTCCAGGAGTTTCCTCGCGATGCCTGTGAATTCCCTGCCGAACCGGCGGCCGTATATTGCGATTCTCATTATTGTTGATTTTTATCAGAATAAAATAAGTTTACCAGGTAAAAACTATGCGCTGTTTACAGGCAAGGCCCTGGTCATCTCTACTTCAGCAGTATATATGATTCTTAATTTATCTGTTATTGATTTGTGTTTTTTGACAGATAGTTCAGATGTCCAGGTAACGCATGAACTGTTCATACCTGTTTCTGTAAAAACTGTCCAGGTTTTCATCATCCATATAAGAAGCCTTGATATGGTAGTTATAGCGCTCAAAAGTCTTTATAATAGAAGAAATATCTGTTTCACTGATCTTTATAAATACTTCCATCCTGGTACTGTCTTCACTGTTTGTAATGTAAAGGCTCAGGATTTTTGCATTGTTGCTCTCGACTATCTGTGCAATCTGGCTGGGTGAGTAATCATGATGGGTCATTTCAAGCACTATCAGACCACCTGGCTCTTTCACTGCCGTAAGTGTGGCAAACTGGTCCAGAAGGTCGGACTGTCCAATCAGTCCGGTATATTTTTTATTTTCATCCAGAACGGGAATAACGGTAAGTTTTAAACGTGAAGCAATTTCTATTGCTTCGTATATATGCTGACCGGCAAATACAAAAGGCCTGAAAAGAGAAAGTTTATGATTGCCAATGGGTTCATCCGTCATTCCCAGATCATATATGTCAGTATCAGAAATAAGTCCCAGAAAATCCTGGTTATTCACAATGGGCAGGTGTGATACCCGGAATATCTCCATCCATCTTAATGCACGGCTTCCCGTATCTGAAGTCTTCAGTGCGGGAATTACATCTGATACAAGATCTTTTGCAAGCATAACGGGTTTTAATTGGTATAAATGAACATAAAATTTTTTCATTTTAAATTACACACAGGCAAAGATGAAAAAATTTAATGTTAAAGCGAAGCGGTTCATCCTTTAAGTCAATTATACATCTAAACTATATTGCAAAAAGAGCTTTTAATAGCATGTATAATCGACCGCAGCTCAAAATTTTGTATTTTTTGAACAAAATTTTGACTTCTTGTTTTTTACAGGATAAATATGCATTATTTTTGCATTCTGTCCAAATATGTAACAAACAACATGCCATGCCCAGATTAAGCGTAAATATAAATAAAATTGCCACACTCAGAAATGCAAGAGGCGGAAATATTCCTGATGTGCAGAAAGCCGCGGTCAATTGTCAGAGATTCGGGGCAGAAGGGATTACCGTACATCCGCGGCCTGATGAAAGACATATACGTTATCAGGATGTCCGGGATATAAAACCTTTAATCAAAACCGAGTTCAATATAGAGGGATATCCTTCACAACCGTTCATAGATCTTGTTTTATCAGTATTACCTGATCAGGTCACACTGGTTCCCGATTCGCCCGATGCAATTACTTCAAATCAGGGATGGGATACCATTGCCGAAAAGGAATTTCTATATGATGTAATTGCCAGGTTCAGGTCTCATGGAATACGGACATCGATTTTCATTGGTACTGATCTGAGATATATTGAGTATGCCAGGATGTCACTAACTGACAGGATAGAGCTTTATACGGAGCCGTATGCCAGAGAGTTTAAGGCCGGCCGTGAAAAGGCAGTAGAGCCGTTTGTAAAGGCCGCTGTGCTGGCCGGTGAACTTGGTATGGGACTGAATGCCGGGCATGATCTGAATCTGGAGAACCTGAAATACTTTGCTGATAATATTCCCGGCTTGCTGGAGGTTTCCATCGGTCATGCGCTGATATCAGATGCTTTGTATTACGGACTTGAGAACAGTATTCAGATGTATTTAAGACAACTGGAATAGTTCCCGCCTGCATCTCCTCCGGGAATATTTTTGTTTTGATTGAAAACAGGGTTTTTGATCTGATTGTTTCACCAATATTTATCATGGAAGAATTGTATCCCTTAAAGTTCAGGCCTATTCCCCGTAAAATGATATGGGGGGGCGATAATCTGCGCAAAAAATTCAACAAAGATTTCCCTGAGGATTCAGGGATAGGGGAAAGCTGGGAGATATCTTCATATCCCGGTTATATCTCCGTTGTGGATAACGGCCATTTGCGCGGGAATAATATAGAAGAACTTATTGAGGTTTATATGAGTGACCTGGTAGGTGAAGAAATTTTTAACCGTTTCGGACCGGAATTTCCTCTTCTTATAAAGTTTATTGATTCAAGGGATATTTTGTCTGTCCAGGTACATCCTGATGATAAGCTTGCTGCCATCCGTCATAATGCGAGAGGTAAAACCGAAATGTGGTATGTCCTGGAAGCCGAACCCGGTGCAGAGCTGATCTCAGGATTTAACCGGAAGGTTTCACCCCGAATATTCAGGGAGAAGTTAAAAAGCAACAAATTACTTGATATACTTAACGTAGAAAAGGTCTGTGCCGGAGATGTTTTTTTCATGCCGGCAGGAAGAGTTCATGCTATAGGAAAGGGCATTGTGCTTACCGAGATACAGCAAACATCAGATCTTACCTACAGAATTTATGACTGGGAGAGGGTCGATGCCGGTGGAAATTCCAGGAAGCTCCATATTGATCTTGCCATGGATGCTATAGATTATAATTGTTACCATGATTATAAAACTATTGTTGAAACAAAACTTAATTCACCTGTTTTACTGGCCGATTGTAAATATTTTACCACATATCTGCTGGATTTTGACCGCA
Organism: Bacteroidota bacterium; assembly: GCA_003567115.1. Lineage (GTDB taxonomy): Bacteria > Bacteroidota > Bacteroidia > Bacteroidales > PUMT01 > PXAP01. Next base: position 11,133 of record PXAP01000247.1, on the reverse strand, counting down.
GTGTAAAAAGGGACTACAGGCTGATTGATTCTTTTGTAATTTATATTTGTACAGAAGGTAAATTCACTCTTGAATGGCTGAATGGTAAAATGACGGTTAACAGAGGTGAGACTTTGCTGATTCCTGCAATAATAGAAGATGTCTGCCTTTCAAGCCTTGAGGGCTCCCGCTTGCTCGAAGTATATGTCAAATAATGCTGAAGTCATGAAACGGCTGCAATTATGGTAATAAAAAGTGCTGAATTTATAAAAAGTGCTGCAAGGACAGATCAGTGCCCTCCACCTGAATTTCCCGAGTATGCCTTCGTTGGCAGGTCAAACGTTGGAAAATCATCAGTGATCAATATGCTTGCCGGAAAACGTAAACTGGCCAAAACCTCTTCAGCCCCAGGGAAAACACGTCTTATCAATCATTTTCTAATAAACAGGCAGTGGTTTCTTGTAGATCTTCCGGGATACGGCTACGCAAAAACTTCCCGAAAAATGAGAAAGGAATTAGGCCTGCTTATAACCAAATACATTGAAGGCAGACCAAACCTTGTCTGCCTTTTCCTGCTGATCGACTCCCGGCACTCTCCCCTTCCCTCGGATATGGCATTTATCCGCTGGCTTGGAGAAAACCGGGTTCCTTTCGCGCTTGTCTTTACAAAATGCGATAAATTACCGGCCGGCAAACTTGAGAAAAACATTAATATTTACTTAAGTGCACTTGAACAGGAGTGGGAAACCCTGCCGATGTATTTCTGCACCTCTGTGTTAAAACAAAAGGGAAAAGATGAGATACTGGATTTTATAGGCAAAACAAATGCAGAGTTAAAATTCTCATAATTCCGTTTTTAACATGTCTGATATTTCCAATTTCTGATTAAAAAAATTACTTTTGCAGTCCGCGAAGAATTAAATTAACTATAAAAAAACCAGATATGTCCGGAAAACCTCCCATAAAATTTTTTGCATGCGAGTCCTCAACCTATCTTGCTGAGAAAATTGCCCACAGTTACGGTATGGAACTTGGTAAGTCGTCTGTAGATCATTTCAGTGACGGGGAATTTCAACCCTCCTTTGATGAGTCTGTAAGAGGATGTGTTGTTTTTATAATACAATCAACTTTGCCACCTTCCGATAATCTCTTTGAGCTTTTGCTTATGATTGATGCGGCCAAACGTGCATCAGCATACCAGGTGGTTGCTGTAATACCCTATCTGGGATTTGCCCGGCAGGACAGAAAAGATAAGCCCAGGGTTTCAATAGGTGCAAAGCTGGTTGCAGATTTGCTTTCCAAAGCCGGTGTTTCCAGGATAATGACCATGGATCTGCATGCTGATCAGATACAGGGGTTTTTTGATGTTCCGGTAGATCATTTATATGCCTCTTCCATTTTCGTTCCCTATATCAATGACATGAACCTTGAAAAACTGGTTATTGCCGCACCCGATATGGGGGGTACAAAACGTGCGAATGCTTACTCGCGATTTCTCAATACCGACATGGTAATATGTTACAAGCTTAGAAAGAAAGCCAATTATGTGGATGAAATAACCATAATAGGAGATGTTAAGGATAAAAATGTTGTTATTGTCGATGACATGATCGATACTGCCGGAACAATCCTGCTGGCAGCCGACCTTATGATGCAGAACGGTGCGGAATCCGTGCGCGTGGTTTCAACACATCCGGTTTTATCCGGTCAGGCACTTGAAAAGATTGAAAAATCTTCCATTAAGGAGCTTGCGGTTACAGACACCATTCCCCTGAGACATAAACCGGATAAAATCATAGTACTTAGTGTAGCCGATCTGTTTGCAGAAGTGATAGGCAAGGTTTACAACAATCAATCAATCAGCTCCACTTTTATTGTCTGAAGTTTGGTATATTTGCATCTCAAAAAATTCAGAGTCAATGGTGTGATGGAGTTCAGGTTATCCGGAACTGAGTAGCACCCATTATAAATTGTTAAATTTTGAGTTAATGAAGTTGTTAAAGATTAAATGCAGCCTGCGTGAATCAGTTGGTAAAAAAGATTCCAGGAAACTACGGAAGCAGGGGAAGATACCCTGCGTGTTGTACGGTGCCAATGAAAACATTCATTTCCTGGCCCCTGAAAATGATTTCAGGCATATGGTATACACATCCAATGTCTACCTGTTAAAGCTTGACATTGCCGGGAAGGTTTATGATGCAGTCTCGCAGGACATTCAATTCCATCCTGTTACTGATAAAATATTACACATGGATTTTTACAGGGTTTATGAGGACAAACCTGTTTCCGTTGATATTCCCGTTAAAATAAATGGTGTGCCCGAAGGTGTTAAAGAAGGAGGCAAACTTGCCCTTGAAGCAAGAAGGCTCAGAGCCCGTGGATTACCCGGTGATATGCCTGATGTTTTGAATGTGGATGTTTCCGGAATCGGACTTGGTCAATCTGTCAAAGTTGGTGAACTGGACTTTCCGGGTATTCAGCTCCTTGATTCCCCTAATCTGGTCATAGCCTCGGTCAAACTTACCAGGACTGCACGTGGTGTATTACCTGAAGATGAAGAAGCTGAAGGCGTTGAAGCTGAAGGTGAGGAGGCTGAAGGTGAAGGTGATGAGGAAAAAACTGAAGAAGGCCGGACAGAAGAAGACAAATAGGATGTATGTCAGCAGGGTTGTTTTTTCCGGCATGACTGTTTCATTAAGGACTGTCTGGCAGAAAGAATGAACCTGATTGACTTGCTTAGTATAATTAACTGGTCATTAGCCTGATCAGCCCGGGTATTATTAATGAAGTATTTGATCGCAGGACTGGGTAATTTTGGTGAGAAATATGCCGGCACACGGCATAATATAGGCTTTATGGTTTTGGATGCCCTGGCAGGATTATCCGGTATTTCATTTCAGGACCGCAGGTATGGTTTTGTGGCAACCTACAGATACAGGGCACGGACTTGTATACTGCTCAAACCCTCAACCTATATGAACCGGAGTGGCCTTGCCGTTAATTACTGGCTTGGGAAGGAGAAAATATCACCTGAGAATTTATTTGTAATAGTTGATGATCTGGCACTTCCCTTTGGAACTATCCGTATCAGGGCCAGAGGCGGGGACGGTGGTCATAATGGCCTGTACAGTATAAACCAGGTGCTTGGAAGACAGGATTATCCGCGCCTTCGTTTTGGAATAGGGAGCTATTATAATAAAGGAGGCCAGACTGACTATGTTTTGGGTGAACTCACCGGTGAGGAAAAGCTTGTTTTGCCTGAAAGGATTGAAAAAGTTATCGAATCGATCCATAGTTTTGTCACGGTGGGGATTGAGCGTACAATGAATCTCTATAATAACAGATAAACCCGTTTGTCCTGTAAGCCGGTTCCTTGTTAATATCAGGCCGTTATTTGTCATCATTCAGGTTAAATCCTGCCGTTTTCTCCGGTGCTGGCGTCAGGGTTGACGGCAGCAAATGGAATACAGGTGCCAAAGATTTATTTTTTTATCCGTACAATATTTACAAATCCATGGTCACATTGAACTTGCCATGCCATAATTAATCTAGTGTGTGCTAAAATTATTATAATGTCCGGTTATATGTTATTTTTCTAATTGACAGGCAAAGCCCGTCATGCAATGATCATTTATATGTCAGGATTATTACCAATGGATCGTTTTTCCTGCAGTTTTTACTGCGGGGAGTCACAATATAGCTGGTATGGAGACGAAAAAAACTGAAAGATCTGAACTTCGTGTGGATAAATGGCTGTGGGCAGTAAGATTATTTAAAACCCGGGCCAGGTCATCCGAAGCCTGCAGAAAAGGAAGAGTGCTGATCGCTGATCTACCCGTTAAGCCTTCACGTATGATTAAGGAGGGGGATATAATACAGTTGCGGCGCCCGCCGGCACTTTTCACCTACAGGGTGAAGCAACTGGCGGAGAATCGCCAGCCCGCCAAAATGGTGGACAGGTATTTGGAAGATCTTACTCCGGATGAAGAGAAGGAAAAAACCAGGCAGAAGAACGTGGTTGTCTTTGCCAGGCGTGACAGGGGTGCAGGACGACCAACCAAAAAAGAAAGAAGAATTATTGACAGGCTGAACAATTCTGATTAAACCGGATCTGAAAGATATAATTCATGCTTATATCCAGGGAGAAAAGAAAATCCAATATTGCCGAATATATTTTGTATATGTGGCAGGTGGAAGATACCATAAGGGCCTTTGATTTTGATATCGACCGACTTGACAGGGAGCTGATTCAGAAATATGATCATCCATTGCAGGTTAGAAATGATATACGTGAGTGGTATGAAAACATTGCTGAACAGATGAAAAATGAGAAGGTTGAACGTTCCGGGCATGTCCGGTTTATTAAGAATATTATTGCCGAGCTCCATAGATATCATCACTTTTTACTTAAACAGCCGGGCGAATCAGACTATGCTGACATGTATGCCAGGGTGCTTCCCCTTATACGTGAAATGGATGCAAAACAGAACCGGACTACGGAAAATGAGATAGAAACATGCCTGAACGCCGTATATATTTACATGATGATGCGGTTGCGGAAAGATAAGGTTACCCCGGAAACAGCGCGGGCAATGGAGCTGTTTATCAGATTTCTGGGGATTCTGAGCTTGAAATTCAAGGCTTATGAGGAGGGTCGGTAGCGGGTCAGAAAAACAACAGATGGAGCCTGAATGGGGGTAACCGGCACTTCATGTATCTTGTCGGTTGTTGTCAGAAAAACAACAGATGGAATCTGAATCCGTCCCGCTCATTATATTCAATTGCAGGCGAAGGGATTTTAAAAAAGTTGAGCCACCTTAACAAAACACGGATAATTTCCGGGCCGCCGTCTATTTTTGAAAGATCAATATCGGGGGCAAGATAAAACTGCCTGTAACGCTCAAAATATGGCAGCTCTTTTCCGCTGGTCACCGGGGGATTGGAGTAACCTCCGAGCATTCCGTATGCGCTGTAACCAAGTGCAATATTGAGCCATGGGGGAAAAATTTCCCCGGGGTCTCCTAAAGCATTTATATTCAAAGATAACCAGTGAGTCTGTCCGTTATAGTCCTTGAGCATTTTCTCGGGCAGGTTTCTTCCCAGGGCACCGGGCCTGTATTTTGCCAGCCCGCTTTCATGGTATGAGTATTTCAGCCTTGCCACCTGCTCTTCCAGCAACAATTCCTGTGAAACGGCAAGAGCAGAACCGGCTGCATTGGCTGCCATGTCGGGCACTGAAAAGCCCCACTCTTTAGAGAAACCGTCCAGTATTTCTATGGTCGAGAGGAAAACAGGCCCGTACAATCCCCCGATCCATGCAGCTTTCTGCTTTTCCATACCTGTCCGGTTCATCAGGTAAATTCCGGCAAGGCTTATTGAATATGAAGAAATAAGATGGCCTGTTTTATCCATATTGAACCATTGACCCCAGTCATTGTAAAAATGGAATGAAGAGCGCGGATAGTCTTTGTACCATGCTTCATTAAGCAATATGATGGTTCCGATCCATGTTACGGCTGAAGCTGTCAGGGTGTAACAGAGCCTGCTTTTGTTGATGCTGTCTTCAGGAATGGTGTCGGCACCGGCAAAGATCCTGACTGTGAAGTGGGCTGAGAGGCCAAGGGTGATAAAAAATTTTTTCCCTTTCGGGGATAAAAAAGAATTCATCTGTACAATATTGGAAGACTGCTATAATAAGAGGTTTATTTATGGCAGGATTGACTTACATCCCTGTATTTCGGGGGATTCAGATCCTGAAAGAAAGACCCAGTCCAAACACCTGTTTTAACTGCAGCCTGGGGCCTATAACCGTATCTTCGTCGATCCTTATTTTGTGGTCATCATCGTACTTCATCTGAATTAACAGGTTTGCAGTTATAAAACGGGTTATCTCCATGGTAATCCGTGTGGTCATATCAATATTTAAATTCTGTGGCTTATCCAGATAATTGGAAAATAATTCCAACCTGGAATTAACATCTATGTTTTCGATAAGAGTGGCCCGGAACCGGGCTCTTATGAAACCTCCAAACTCGTTCCTTCTGGTTTCACCTTTCTCAACCCCGAACGATCCTTCCTCCGAGAGCTCTTCGTCCAGCACATAGGTTACCCTGCCTGCAAGCGGTGAAAGATAAAAAGTAATGTTTTCATCAAATTTATGATCCATACCTAATGAGATATTAAGATAGGCAGGAGCCATAAAATTTGATATTTTAACAGTATCACCAGGAGATTTATAGCCCGGTGCCATTTGGGTGCGGAAACTCAGCAGGGAACTGTAAGACCATCTTTCAGAGGCCATGCGGCCAAATTGTGTTGAAAAATCAATTTTGTCATCGCTCTTTACCGTTCTTCTGTGCTCCTGGTTAATCAAGCCATAGTCCACATCGAGGCTGTTTTCCCAGGTTATTCTGTCATCGGGAGTTTTGTAATTCATAAAAGCATTGGCGTAGGAAGAAAAGGATGCTGAACTCTGCCCCCCGCCAGACCAGTTGGAAAGCGAGATCTGTGATAAGGTAAAGGATAGGCGGATGCCCTGATCCCAGTTCGAAGGCTCCGGTTCTTCCTCCTCTGCCGGTATGGGGGTTGACAGGGTATCATTTAGCTGAATTGTATCATTTAAACTGATGGTATCATTCAGCGTAATGGTATCGTTTATTGAAACCGTGTCGTTAATGATGGTATCATTCAGAATAATGGTATCGTTAATGATGGTATCATTTTCGGTTAGGGCTGCATAGCCCAAACTCCGGGTATATTTTGTATCTGCCATTTGACTTGTAGTTGTATGGCAGAAAACATTTTCAGTTGAATTAACGTTTAATGCACTCAGGATTTGTAAAAAACCGGTAAGTGCCAGAATATATCCCAGGTTACTCATGATTTTTATTATTCAGCTATTTGCCGGTATCCGGGCAATTTTTGTTAAATAAACAGATAACATACGGAGCCATATTATTTTACCGGAAAATTGCACCTTTTACCTTCCGTAAATGTAGAAGATTTTTTTTAAATCAGGAAATAAGCACGGACCAGATAAAAGTTACAGTGGTATATTCAACGGACATTTTACTGAATATGGAATGTGTGTTCAAAGCATCAAATAATATTACGGGAAAACCAGTAAGTTAGTCAAAGTGTTATAGGATAGTCTGAAAATTTCGGGCAATACAGCCCCATAAAGAATAACTTTAATATGAAGTTACATAAGAGCGGAAAATGTGTACCGGATCAGCAAATTGCTTTTCTTTAAATAATAATTATCTTGCCGGTTCGACATACAATTGCCGGAACCTAACCTCATTTATTAAATCCTCCCGGGGGGAGGATATTAATTTTTTATTATGGATCATGACAGTAACCCAGGCCACTGGTCATGGAAGTATGGCCTTTTGAAATATCTGGGAAGTATTGCTTTTTCCGTCTATTACCGGAAAATATATATCTCGGGAAGGGAAAATATTCCGGACGGAGGGAAGCTGATATTTGCAGCTAATCATCAGAATGCCCTTATGGATGCTCTTGCTGTTATTATGACCTGCAAATATCAGCCGGTGTATCTTGCCAGGGCCGATATTTTCAGAAACCCCCTGATCGCGAGGATTCTGCTGTTTCTGAAAATAATGCCTGTTTACCGTATCAGAGATGGTGTTGAAGCCATGGGCCAAAATGAGTATACATTTGAAAAAACTACGTCAGTGCTTGCAACAGGCGGATGCATCGGAATCATGCCTGAGGGCGGCCACGGAGAGCAAAAGAGTCTGAGGAGCCTGAAAAAAGGAATTTTCCGTATTGCTTTCAGAGCTGAAGAAACCTGTAATTATCAGCTTGGTGTTAAAATAGTTCCTGTAGGACTGGATTACAGTAATCCTTCCGGAATATTCGGAAAACTTGCGGTAACTTATGGTAAACCACTGTCAGTAGCCGGGTATCTTGACCTTTACTCCCGGCACCCGCAAAAAGGGATAAATGCAATGAAAAAGGATCTGGCAGAAGCAATGGGTACTTTAATGATTAATGTTAAAGATGAGCGGAATTACGATAAGGATAAACTTTTAATTGATACCGGAAGTGCAGTATTGAGTAAACGGCTTGAGGACAGATTCTCCGGGTCGTTTGACAGCTTTTATGTTTCAAGGGTATTTTGCAGGGCTGTGTATGATTATTTTAATAAGTATCCGGAAAGGGCTGATGAATTGAGGACAAAAAGCGGCAGGCTTGATGAATTGCTCAGAAAGCATGGTATATCTCTGCAATCCCTTGAAAAATCAGGTAATAATGCAATATTCCTTTCAATGCTCAGGAATATATTGTGCTTTCCTTTCCTCATTGCCGGTTTTATGTTGCACAGTATCACTTTAATAATTATTCACCTGGTATTGAAAAAGCTAAAAGACCCCCAGTTTATAAGCTCCTTTAAGTTTGTTTTGGGTATGGTGCTTATACCGGTGAACTATATTTTTCTGGCTGTGCTGCTTTTTTCATATTTTTCACCTTTAACAGCTGCTGCTCTTCTGGCTGTAACACCCCTGACAGGTATGACTGCCTGCGGATGTTTGCGGTCTTTAAGAAATTTAAGGAATAAAATGTATTTCAACCGTGCTTGCAGGCGTGACAAAAAGCTTGCCGGTCTTATCTGCGGGTTAAGATCGGAGATCATAAAAGATATTGAGCCTGTTTTTCATATTGCCGGAGAAAAGATAAAATAAATGAGATTATAGTCAGTTTTTTTATAAAAATGTTTATTATTGCGTACAGACAGAAAGATTTAAGATTGTCTCTCCTGGACAAGCAACCTGCTGAAAAGGTTTTTTACAGGATTACAGCTTATTATAATTATATGTATGAGTTCAGTTTAAAAAGCACAAATTCTGGAAATTAATATATAAACGCAAATTGTAATGCGTTGATATAAAAGCTTATAAAAACAACCATTCATGAAATTCATATCAAAATTATCCTTTTTATACCAGGCTCATGTATTATTATAATTATGTTCCATGAATTAATATGAATTGATGATTCTAAGAAAATATTTTAAACGCAGAAGACAGTACATTATATTACTGCCGGTTATACTTACCGCCCTGTTTCTCTTCCTGGGTGAACGCCTGGTACGCTATACATCGACAAATGAGTTTTGCTATGCCTGCCATGTTCATCCCCATGCAGAAGAATCATGGAGAAATGCTCCGCATTATGATAACAGGACAGGGATTTATGTTCAGTGTGCCGAATGCCATCTTCCTCCTCCCGGCAACATCAGGTATCTGATGGCCAAGGCAAAGCACGGGGCCAAGGATGTGTACGGGCAGATATTCAAAGATCCGGAATCGATAAACTGGGATGCAAAAAGGACGGTTCAGGAAGCGGTGGATTTTGTTTATGATGAATCTTGCATCAAATGCCATCAGAACCTTTTTCCAATGGAGCTTTCAGCCGATGGACAGCAGGCTCATCTCTACTATGAGCAGCATGAGGATGAATTAAGTTGCCTGAATTGCCATTTATATACGGGCCATTATTCCGAGCTTGACCAGGAGGGGATCGAATTCGGGGTTGATGAGGATATCGACCGGGAAATATTCACTGAACCAGCACAAATTGAAGTTTTTGAAGATTTTGAAGAGAAAATACCAGGCACTTCTGTCTCCTTCGACATGGTTGCAATACAGGGAGGGGTATTTGAAATGGGCAGTCCCCCCGATGAACCTTACCGGGATGATAACGAGGGGCCTGTAAGAGAAGTACAGGTCAGCCCTTTTTTCATGGGTCGCGTTCAGGTGAGCTGGGATGAGTTCCTGGCTTTTTATAATGCAACAGCTGCGGAAGGAAGACAGGATAATGTATATGCAACCAATCTGGGAGAGGTCGATGCGATTACAGGGCCCACTCCCCCCTGGGGTCTGCCTGACCAGGGTTGGGGCATGGGGCAGAGGCCTGCAATTACCATGACCTGGCATGCGGCAGAAACATATTGCAAATGGTTATCGGCTGTAACCGGCAAAACCTACAGACTGCCTACCGAAGCCGAATGGGAATATGCAGCAAGAGGGGGTACGACCGGACCTTACTTTTTTGAGGGGAATCCCCGGGATTTCACCCGCGACCGTTTACTGAACCGTATTTTCGGGCCTGATACAACTGTTATCAATTCCTACGTTATATACGATGAAAACAGCCAGGCCCGGACACATCTGCCCGGGGCGGTATGGCCCAATCCATTCGGACTGAAACATATGCTGGGAAATGTGTATGAGTTTTGCGCTGACTGGTACGCGGAGGAAGCCTATGAAATGTACCCTGAAGATCAGGTTGTGGTTGATCCGCAGGGTCCGGAATCGGGATCTGAGAGAGTAATAAGAGGCGGATCATACAGCTCAGATGCCAGCGACGTCAGGGTGGCTGTCCGGAAACCTACCAGGACGGCTGCATGGCAGATCACTGATCCCCAGATCCCCAAAAGCATATGGTGGTATACTGATACAAGTGAAGTGGGATTCCGGGTTGTCTGTGAGTGGGATGGAGACGATTAGAAACAGATATAAACAGATGAACCCATTGAGCCGGGGCATACAAAAAGTTATGCTTAAGAAAATATCTGAAATAATCCTGATTGACCCGATGAGTTCAGTTTAAAAGCAACGATATTCAAAATAATTAATTAGCACAAATTTTAATGCATTGATATAAAGATCTTAAATACAATAGTTATTCGTGGTATTTGACAAATACTTTTTCATAATGGACTCACCTAATTAATAATTCTCATTATAATCATAAAACTAATCATAATGTATAAAAAAACAAAAGCTTTAAGCCGGCGCAAATTCCTTGGTGATGCTGCTGCCATAAGTGCCATGGGAGCCCTTGGCATTGGTACTGTGGTTGCCTCCTGCAGGAGGCAACCCGAATATGTTGCGCCTGTATTTCCTGATCAGGCTCCTGACGGTCCTCTTCTGAAAGCGGGATTAATTGCTTGTGGTAGCAGGGGTACAGGAGCTGCGATAAACTTCCTGGATTCAGGTCCCAGTGTTGAAATAGCTGCTCTCGGTGATGTTTTTCAGCACAGACTGGACAGGTGCAGAAACGAACTAAAAGAAAACAGGGATGTGGAAGTTCCCGATGAAAACTGTTTCGTCGGGTTTGATGCCT
>PXAP01000132.1 GCA_003567115.1 Bacteroidota bacterium | reverse complement strand
GTAATTTAAGATGAAAAAATTTCATGTTCATTTGTTAACTATTCTGTTTATCTCATTCTGCCGGATTATCTTTGCCAACCATGCTGCCGCAAATCCCGGAAGTCGTTTCAACAAACCGGAATCGCTTTTTTTAATCAGCTCTTTTATATTGATTGGGTTCCCGGACATGTGATATGCTATAAAGATATGATTGTAGAAAATCCAAAGGTACGTACATTAAAAATAATAAAGTCCCATCAGGAATTACTTAGAAATAAGAGTCCACTCTATAAAGTATTTTTTGGGCAAATATTAGTAAAATCGAATTTTCAAACGATTTATTATCAACATTTTAAATATTTGAATTTTTATAAAAAATCATAATTTTTGACTTTTTGGAGTAGACTCAAATAACAATTAACATAAAAGTTCATGATCTCTTGCATTATTTAAAAATATTATTTAATATTGCATTTCTATAAAAGATTGAATATGTTAGTTTTTTCTGCATCTGCCGCTATGAATCATCATCATTTTGATGTGGGATAGGTATGCAGATAAACCAATTGAAATTAATACAATAACTAAAAGGCCTGCATACTGATTGCAGGCTTTTTTTTTAAGATATTATAATTAATTTGATTATTCTTTATGGAAAAACTAAAGATTGCCATTCAGAAATCGGGAAGATTAAGTGAAAAATCGCTTGATATAATTGCCGAAGCCGGGATAAATCTCAGCAATGGTTCGAGGAAACTTATATCTGTTGCATCTAACTTTCCAATGGAAATATTGTATTTGCGCGATGATGATATACCTCAGTATATTGAAGACGGAGTAGCTGATGTGGGTATTGTTGGTGAAAATATCCTGGTCGAATCGGGAGCGGGACTTGAAATACTCGAGCGGCTTGGCTTTGCCCGCTGCAGGCTTTCGCTGGCAGTGCAAAAATCGGTTGATTACACCGGACCCGGTTATTTTAAAGGCAAAAGGATTGCAACATCTTTCCCCGGGATACTTAAAACTTATCTTGAAGATAACCAGATAGATGCAGAGATTCATGTCATAAACGGATCGGTTGAAATAGCTACCGGAATCGGCCTTGCCGATGCTATTTTTGATATCGTAAGCTCCGGGAGTACCCTTTTAAGCAACGGCTTGAAAGAGGTTGAAAAAGTAATGGATTCTGAGGCGGTTTTACTTGCTTCTCCTTTGATGAATAACAGGAAAAAGGAGATTGCGGGAGAATTACTTTTCAGGGTCCGTACAGTTCTTGCATCAAGAAATAACAAGTATATTTTACTGAATGCCCCCGATGACAAACTGGAACAAATTATAAACGTTATTCCGGGAATGAAAAGCCCTACCGTAGTTCCTCTTGCTATGAAAGGCTGGAGCTCGGTGCATTCTGTTGTTAACGAGAATGATTTCTGGCAGGTTATAGGAAAGCTTCGTGAGTACGGGGCTGAAGGCATTCTGGTAATACCCATAGAAAAAATGATTGTTTAACATAATATCAGAGTAATGCAAATAATAGTCAATCCGCCGGCAAGTGAATGGGAAAAGCTTTGCACCCGCCCTTTGCTTGATAACCATGCTCTTGAACAGGATGTCCGGAAAATTATGGAGGAAGTACGTGCCGGAGGTGATGAAGTGCTCGGGAGATACAGCCGCCAATTTGATGGTGTTGAAGTTAAAAATTTTAAGGTAAATAAGCGGGAAATGCTGGATTCGGAAAAATATATTGACCGGCGCCTGAAAGATGCCATAGTTATGGCAGCTAAAAATATAGAGGCATTTCACCAGGCCCAGAAACCCGATGAAGTTAAAGTAACTACCATGCCCGGCGTTGAATGCAGCATGCGGTACCTTCCAATAGAAAGGGTAGGCCTTTATATTCCCGGGGGTACTGCACCGCTCTTTTCCACCGTTCTTATGCTTGGAATTCCTGCCCGGATAGCAGGATGCCGCGAAGTTGTCCTTTGCACTCCCCCCGGAAAGGATAAGGGAATTCACCCCGCTATTTTATATGCCGCCTCACAATCATCCATAAGCTCGGTTTACCGTACAGGGGGGGCACAGGCCATAGCTGCAATGGCATGGGGTACCGAAAGTATACCAAAGGTTGACAAGATATTCGGGCCAGGAAATCAATGGGTAACCATGGCCAAACAGATAGCTGTGAGTTCGGGCATAGCTATTGACCTCCCTGCAGGTCCTTCCGAGGTGGCAGTAGTAGCTGACAAATATGTGCCACCGGCCTTTCTGGCTGCTGATCTTCTTTCCCAGGCCGAACACGGGGCAGACAGTCAGGTGATGCTTGTTACCACCGACCGGGAAGTTATTGAACCAGTTAAAGTTGAAACTGAGCGGTTACTGGACAGGCTTCCCCGAAAGGGAATAACCGGAAAAGCACTTGAACACTGCAAAATTATATTGTTTGACGGTTATGATGTGCTGATGGATTTTATAAATGAATATGCACCGGAACATCTGATTATAGCAACTGCCAACTATAAACATCTTGCAGAAATGGTGAGAAACGCAGGTTCTGTTTTTCTTGGCAGTTATACGCCGGAAAGTGCAGGTGACTATGCCTCAGGAACCAATCATACACTGCCTACCAATAGTTTTGCCCGGGCCTGGAGTGGTGTAGGCACCAGCGCCTTTATGAAGAGAACCAGTTTTCAGGAGATTTCGGCGGGGGGACTTCAGTCCATTGGTCCGATGGTTGAATTCATGGCGCAGGCAGAGGATCTTGAGGCACACAGGCAGGCAGTTAAAATCAGACTTGATTATCTCACCAACCAATCCAATAAATGATGGGATCAGTCAATTCACTGATAAGGAAAAATGTAAGAGACCTGAAGCCCTATTCCTCTGCCAGGGATGAATACGAGGGAGAATCGGCGGTTTTTCTTGATGCAAATGAAAACCCCTATTTCCCCCCCCTCAACAGGTATCCTGATCCGCGACAGCGTGCTTTGAAAATAAAAATATCAGATATGCGATCTGTCAATCAGGATAATATATTCCTAGGCAACGGTAGCGACGAGGCTATCGATCTTTTGATAAGGGCATTTTGCGAACCGGGAAGGGACAATATAGTATCGATTGATCCCAGTTACGGGATGTATGAAGTTGCCGCTTCCATCAACGGGGTGGAGTACCGGAAAGTACCCCTGAAGGATGACTTCGGACTTGACACCCTGGCGATCAGGGAGGGATCGGACAGCAATACCAGGATTATATTTCTTTGCTCTCCCAACAATCCTACAGGTAATAGTTTCGGTTACGCAGATATTAACGGGATCTTAAAATGGTTCGGGGGAATTTTGGTTGTAGATGAGGCCTATATTGATTTTTCTGACAAGCCGGGATTCCTTCCGGAGATTGACCTTAGAGAAAAACTTGTTGTATTGCAAACCCTTTCAAAGGCATGGGGAAGGGCAGGTATAAGGCTGGGAATGGCATTTGGAAATGAAGATATTATCAGGGTAATGAACAAGATAAAGCCTCCCTATAACATCAACTCCCTTACCATCCGGGAAGCGATGAATACTCTTGAAAAAGAGGATGAAAAAAATAAAAGGGTTGAGCAGATAATTAAAACAAGGAACAAACTCAGTGGAAAGCTTGCCGAATTGCCAATGGTAAGAAGAATATATCCTTCCGATGCAAATTTTTTACTTGTGCAGGTGGATGATGCAGATGCAGTATATAATCATTTATCAGCCAACAATATCATAGTCCGCAACCGCTCACAGGCAAGGGGATGTGAAAATTGTATCCGGATAACAATAGGTACCGGGAAAGAGGTGGAGCTATTGCTGGAAGCACTTAATAATTACCGGACAGAAACTAATTAATCAGACTTTTATTATACCATGGATTTTTGGTAAATATATGTTTTGATTGAATTTTACTAATCAATATATTCAGATGAAGAGAGCTTTGTTTATTGACCGTGACGGAACATTGATTGTCGAGCCTTCTGACGATTACCAGGTAGATACCCTCGGGAAACTGGAATTTATCCCCGGTGTTTTCAGGGCGATGTACAATATAAGAAAGCATCTTGATTATGAACTGGTGATGGTTACCAATCAGGACGGGCTGGGCACCGAAAGCTATCCTGAGGAAAATTATGTAAAGGTTCAGGACAAAATGCTGAAAGCTTTTGAAAATGAGGATGTGGTATTTGATAATGTACTGGTGGACAGGTCATTTCCCGAAGAAAACCTTCCCACAAGAAAACCGGGAACAGGACTCCTGACCATGTATATGGGCGGTGAATATGATCTTGTAAATTCATATGTTATAGGTGACCGTATTACCGATATACAGCTTGCGGCAAATCTTGGGGCAAAGGGAATTCTTTTTGGCGATCACTCAGGGTGGAATGAGGTAAGGGAGGCATCGCTGGAATCATGTTGCAGCCTTGTGACCAATAGCTGGGATGAAATATTCAGGCACTTGCTGTTGCCTGAACGCACTGCAACTGTAAAACGCGAAACTTCGGAGACAAGGATAGAGGTGAAGCTTTTGCTCGATGGCACCGGAAAGGCGGATATAGGTAGCGGACTGGGTTTTTTTGATCATATGCTGGAGCAGATTGCACGCCATTCGGGATGTGATATTATGATCAGGGCAGACGGCGATCTGTACAGGGATGAGCATCATACAATTGAGGATACGGGACTTGCGCTGGGCAGGGCTTTTTCGGAGGCTCTTGGAAGTAAAAGGGGTATCGGACGCTATGGATTCTTTCTTCCAATGGACGATTCTGCCGTTCTCGCCGGAATTGATTTTGGAGGACGTTCCTGGCTGAACTGGGAAGCTGATTTTAAACGTGAGAAGATAGGAGATATGCCGGCAGAAATGTTTTCGCATTTTTTTCACTCTTTTTGTGAGGAGGCAAAATGCAATCTTTATATCAAAGCCAGGGGGCAAAATGAACATCACAAGATAGAAGCAATATTCAAAGCATTTGCACGATCCATAAGGATGGCGATAAAAAGGGAAGCTCTGGATTATGAATTACCCACTACAAAGGGATTATTATAGTTTATAAAGAAAAGATGTTTTCCGGTATATCTTGATATGTAAAATTATATGCAGTGAATGAAAAAATAGTAATAATCAGATATAATGCCGGAAATATCAAATCGGTCGATTTTGCCCTTCGCCGGTTTGGAGTCAAGGCTGAAATAAGCGATGACCCTGAAATGATAAGGATGGCCGGCAAGGTAATATTCCCCGGGGTGGGGGAGGCTTCCGGTACAATGGAATATCTCAGGCAGAAGGGACTCGATATTGTAATTAAACAGCTTAAACAACCTGTTTTGGGAATCTGCCTGGGAATGCAGCTTATGTGCAGTTATTCAGAAGAGGGAGCAACAGATTGCCTTGGCATATTTGACACAGAAGTATTAAGGTTCAGGGAAGGTAAAATTCCCCATATGGGATGGAATACTCTTGAAGGGGTAAAGGGAGATTTGTATGAAAAAATTAAAGATGGCACATATGTCTATTATGTCCATTCATTCTATGTTCCGGTAAATCCTGATTCAACTGCAAGCAGTGCTTACGGCCCGGTGTTTTCAGCTTCAATGCAGCGTGATAATTTTTATGCCACTCAGTATCACCCTGAAAGATCAGGAAGTTATGGAGAAATAATACTTAAAAACTTTGTATATCTATGATAGAGCTTATCCCTGCCATTGACCTTATGGATGGCAAATGCGTCCGCCTCAGCAAGGGCGATTTTGAAACAAAAAAAGTATATTCGGCCGATCCGGTTGATATAGCCATGAGGTTTGAAGATGCGGGCTTCAGGCGCCTTCACCTGGTTGATCTGGAAGGTGCGGATAAAGGGCGGTTAAAGCATTTGAAAATACTTGAAAAGATTGCGGTAAAGACCGGATTGCAAACAGATTTTGGAGGAGGTGTGCAAAATTTGTCCGATGTCCGTTCCATTATCAATGCCGGTGCTTTTATGGTATGTATCGGAAGCATGGCTGTTAAAAAGGAAGATGAGTTTGAAAAGGTGCTGGGTCAGCAAGGGGCGGGACGGGTTCTTATTGCAGCTGATGCCAAAGATGAAAAACTGGTTATATCCGGCTGGAAAGAAGAGACGGGTGTATCCCTTTATGATTTTATAGAAAAAATGTTCAATAAGGGTATTTCCCGTATCCTTTGTACTGATGTTGATAAGGACGGTATGCTTCAGGGTACCTCCCTCAGCTTGTATAAACTGATACTGGAAAGATTTCCGGGAATTTACCTTATTGCAAGCGGGGGGGTTAGAGGTATAAATGATATCGAAGAGCTTGACCGTATCTCTGTTCCTGCCGTTGTTTTCGGCAAGGCATTTTATGAAGGGAGATTGAAAATTGAAGAGCTTAAGAATTATTTATAAATGAGTTCAGTTTTAAAAGCAACGATTCGTTTAATAATTAAAAAAGACAAATGGTAATGCATTGATATCAGGATCATTTAATAATTATCATTCCCAGTATTCAGGGCAATTTATTTTTTATACCGGATTCATAAATATTTCAGATTAATTACCGGTAAAATAGCATCAGGTATTGAAGCAGAAGGTTTTTACCAAATAGTTTTTTTTACTTACACATTATTAATTTATTATATTATGCTGGCCAAACGTATTATACCCTGCCTGGATGTGCTTAACGGCAAAGTGGTAAAAGGGGTTAATTTTATAAATCTCAAAGAGGTAGGAGATCCTGTTGAGCATGGTGCTTTTTACTCTGAACAGGGTGCAGATGAACTTGTTTACCTGGATATAACCGCAACTCACGAAAAACGGAAGCTCCTTTCAGCACTGGTACAAAGAATTGCCGGGAATATCAATATCCCCTTTACCGTGGGAGGTGGAGTGAATCAGATTCAGGATGCAGATGCCCTGTTAAGTGCGGGTGCAGATAAGATAAGTGTAAATTCGGCTGCGGTAATGAACCCTCCGCTTATAGACCAGATAGCCAGATCATTTGGCAGCCAGTTCCTGGTGGTGGCTATAGATGCGAAAAATGTTAACGGGAAATGGGTAGTTCACCGCAACGGGGGAAGGATTGCCACCGACCGGGAATTGTTCGAATGGGCCAGCGAAGTGTGGATGCGAGGGGCAGGAGAGATACTTTTCACCTCGATGGATCATGACGGGGTTAAAACAGGCTATGCCTGTAAAGAACTGGCTATGTTATCAGAAGCATTACCTATTCCTGTTATAGCCTCAGGCGGGGCGGGTGCCCCTGAGCATTTCCTTGATGCATTTACCCTGGGCAAGGCTGACGCAGCATTGGCAGCCAGTGTTTTCCATTATAAAGAGATAACAATTCCTGAATTAAAAAAATATCTTCAGCAAAATAAGGTGTCAGTAAGAATATAAATAATATGAAAATTGATTTTAATAAGGGCGGGGGACTGGTTCCTGTAATTGTCCAGGATGCACATAATATGAGTGTGCTTATGCTTGCCTATATGAACAGGGAGGCATATGAAAGATCTCTTGAAACCAGTAGAGCTACATTTTTCAGCCGGTCACGAAAGGAAATATGGGAAAAAGGGGAGACAAGCGGGAACTGGCTTGAGGTAAAGGATTTGTCGGTCGATTGCGACGGAGATACTCTGCTGCTTAAGGTTGAACCTAAAGGTCCTGTTTGTCATACCGGTAGAGATACCTGCTTTGGAGATATTAAAAACAGAGATATTTCTTTTCTGGGAAAACTGGATAACATTATAGCAACACGAAAAAATGAACTTCCGGAAAATTCATATACTACGGCACTGTTTAAAGGAGGTGTTAATAAGGTTGCTCAAAAGCTGGGAGAGGAGGCTGTAGAACTCATAATTGAGGCAAAAGATGATAATTATGAACTGTTTCTTAATGAAGCAGCTGATCTGCTCTATCATTTGATTGTTTTACTTCGTCACAAAGGATTTTCAATAAATGATGTTATATCTGTGCTGGAAAAACGGCATTCCTGAAATAATAAATACTCCTTTTGAGTTTGCTTTTATTACCTTTAGGTTGTTTTTTCAATATTAAAACGCTTTATGGTCAAAAAAACAATCAAGCATTCCGACCCCGAAAAACACTTAAAGAGTACAAACAAATACTTTGATGTTGATCCGCCCGTTTTCTGGATTTCTGCACTTCTGATCATTCTTTTCATACTTAT
>PXAP01000024.1 GCA_003567115.1 Bacteroidota bacterium | reverse complement strand
CGGGTTGCTGGAATATCCCCAGTATACCCGGCCCGAAGAGATCGACGGCCAGCGTGTACCCGAGGTCCTGCTTTCAGGGGACCATGAGGCAATACGGCGCTGGCGCCGGCAGCAGGCGCTGGCGCGGACATGGGAACGTCGCCGCGACCTGCTGGATGAGCAGACGCTCAGGAGTAACCAGGAGGCGATAAAAAATCAGCTTGGCCGCTTTCTCGATTTCAGCGGCGGGGAAAATACCGCCGAGATGGTTAATAATTATGACTGGATGAAGGATTACACCTTCCTTGATTTCATTCGTGAGGTAGGGAAACATATCACTGTAAGCTATATGATGGCCAAGGATTCCGTAAAAAAGAGGCTGGAAAGCGGGCTCTCCTTTACCGAATTCAGTTATCAGCTTGTTCAGGGCTATGATTTTCTCTGGCTCTACCGGAACAAAAACTGCAGGCTGCAGATGGGAGGCTCCGACCAGTGGGGTAATATTGTTACCGGTACCGAGCTGATAAGGCGCAAGACCGGTGGTGAGGCATATGCCCTTACCTGCCCGCTGATAACCAAATCTGATGGCAGCAAGTTCGGCAAGACAGAAGAGGGAAATG
Organism: Bacteroidota bacterium; assembly: GCA_003567115.1. Taxonomy (GTDB): domain Bacteria; phylum Bacteroidota; class Bacteroidia; order Bacteroidales; family PUMT01; genus PXAP01. Next base: position 7,591 of record PXAP01000024.1, on the reverse strand, counting down.
TATGGCTTGACAAAAAACTCACCTCACCATACAGATTCTATCAGTTCTGGCTCAATGTGCCGGATGAGGATGCCGCGAAATATCTGAAGATATTCACCTTTTTGAGTATTGATCAGATAAATGCCGCCGTAGAGAAACATGCCGGGTCACCCCATGAGCGTTACCTGCAGAAGCTGCTTGCCAGGGAGGTTACAGTGATGGTGCATTCGCAGGAGGATTATAAGGCCGCCGTTGAAGCTTCGCAGATTCTTTTTGGCAAGGGTACATCAGATACACTCTCCCGGCTTGATGAGGCCAGTTTCCTGGATCTTTTCGAGGGGGTGCCCCGGTACGGGCTTGACATAAAGCTTTTCGATCCGCCCTGTTCACTTGCCGAACTGCTTACCGCACATACCGGCATATTCTCCAGCAAGGGTGAATACCGCCGGATGGTGAGCGGGGGGGGACTAAGTGTTAACAAGGAAAAGGTTGGCGACCCGGACGTGAGCATATGCAGGGCAGACCTTTTAAATGGTAAATATCTGCTTGTACAGAAGGGAAAAAAGAATTATTTCCTTATTATTGCCCGGTAGAATAATTGTTTTTTTCAATACCTCCTTACTTCGGCGACCGGTAAAAATTATTAAAATCCTCAAAGAAATGGGTAAAAAATCTGAAAACAGCCGGGATATTACATCACACGGATTGCTGTTGTTCATTTATCAACGAAGGGTTCCCCTGCTCACTGTCACCCTGGCTGCCCTGGTTGTCTCGGTGGTTGTATCGTTGCTTATCACACCGCGCTACAGTTCCAGTGTAACCATTTATCCGTCCCCTGTATCCGGTATCTCCCGCTCACTAATCGGCTCTGACCTGTCCAGGGTTGATATGATGAGCTTCGGACAGGAGTCCGATGCCGAGAGGCTGCTTCAGCTCCTGCAGTCCGATGTTATACGTGACAGGATGATTGAAAGGTATAATCTGATGGAGCATTACGGGATCAATGAAAACAGCCGTTACCCCTATACGGCACTGAACAGGAAATACAACAGCAATGTCAATTTCGGCAAAACCCGGTATATGGCCATTGATATAGAGGTACAGGATACCGACCCTGCCGTTGCTGCTTCCATGGCCAATGATATAGCTGCTTATGTTGATTCGGTAATGAACCATATGATGAGAGACAGGGCTTTACGATCGCTGGCTATTGTTGAGGAGGAGTACAGGCGGTTAAAGCAGGATGTGAGTGTGCTGGAAGATTCCCTCAGAAAAATAAGGGAGATGGGGATCATAGATTACGAGTCCCAGGCAGAGGTCCTGAATGAAGCCTATGCCGCGGCCGTGCTGAACCGTGATACTGCCGGCATCAACTTTTTCAGTGAAAAGCTCGGAATGCTCTCCTCTTACGGGGGCGCTTATATAAACCTCCGTGACAACCTTGTTTTGCATCTGGAGAAACTGAATGAACTGAGATCGTTTGTCGATGAGGCCCGCATCAATGCCGAAGGTTTTATGCCGTACAAATACGTTGTAAGTGATGCCAGGGAGGCGGAGAAAAAATCCTATCCTGTACGCTCTGTGATAGTTGCTGCTTCCACTGTTTCGGCTTTTCTTCTGACCCTTTTCGCTCTTTTGCTTACGGATGCTTTCAGGAGGCAGGTGCTTGTCCGTGCCAAAAAAACCGGGTAAAATATTTTCGCGTAAAAAATTATAATTTTGACAACAGGTTACAGATATGAGAAGCTGCCGGTGTATGGGGGAGGCATGCTTTTTGTAATTGCCAATGCCATCTCTGTCTGGTATGGCAGCTACTATCTCTGGTTTTTGTGGCTTGTCCCCGCAGTATTATACCTTGCTTTTTTTTCATTCAGCACGCTGTTTATGGCGGTGGTCTTTCTTACCCCGCTTTCGCTGGAACTGAGCATGTTTGCCGGGGGATTGCCTTTTGATGCTTCGCTGCCCACCGAACCGGTCATTGTTTTCATGATGCTGCTGATTTTTTTCAGGCTGCTGCATAGCGGCTCTTTCAACAGGGATATACTTTTTCACCCGGTTAGCCTGGCCATACTTTTTTACCTTGTCTGGATATTTATCACCACCATCACCAGCACTATGCCGGTGGTTTCAGTTAAATTTTTCCTGGTCCGCCTCTGGTTTATCGTGGTGTTCTATTTCCTGGCTATCCGGATATTCAGCAGCCGGGCCAATATCCGTACTTTCCTCTGGTGTTACATAATTGCCCTTCTTGCGGTTGTGGGATATACACTTTATAATCATGCCGGTTACGGACTGGAGGCCCAGAGGGTTGCTCACCGGCTGGTACGACCTTTTTACAATGACCACACCGCTTACGGTGCTGTTCTGGCCATGTTTATTCCTGTTCTTGCCGTCTTTGTCTTCGGGGGCAAATCCCGTCCATCTGGCTTCCGTCCATTTGGCGGCAAATCCGATAAATCCGGTCAGTCTCATTTATCCGGCAGGCAGCTCATTCCATGGGATTTAAACAGCCTGATAAAGGGCACTTTCCCTCCCGGCTGGTTTGCCGCGTTCCTTCTGGCAGTTTTTACCGCGGCGCTGGTTTTTTCGTACAGCCGTGCAGCGTGGCTCAGCCTTGTGGCGGCCCTCATTGTCTGGCTTCTGATCAGGCTCAGGATAAAGTTTACCACCATTGTGACCTTTGCCATTTTTGCCGGCCTGCTTATCTTCATGTTAAGACATGATCTGGTAAGGGAGATGGAGCGGAACACCCAGGACTCCTCCGCCCGGTTTCACGAGCATGTGCGCTCCATTACCAATATTACCTCCGATGCTTCAAACCTGGAGCGGATCAACCGCTGGAAGGCCGCCCTGGCCATGTTTCGCGAAAAGCCCCTGCTGGGGTGGGGACCGGGTACCTATATGTTTCAGTATGCAACTTTTCAGTATTCGTATGACAGGACAGTTATCAGCACCAATTTCGGCGACTGGGGAGATGCCCACAGCGAGTATCTCGGACCGCTTTCCGAGTCGGGTCTTTTGGGTATGTCGAGTGTTCTGGTTATCTTTTCGCTAACACTGGTTACCGGCTTCCGGCTGCTCAAGCGGCTTGCCGGAAGGAGGGACAGGCTTCTTGTAACCGGTGTTTTGCTGGGACTGGTAACGTACATGGTGCATGGCACACTGAACAATTTTCTTCACAGCGACAAGGCTGCCGTACCTTTCTGGGGCTTTACCGCCATCCTGGTGGCAATGGATCTTTACCGGAAAAAGTCTCCCCCTGATCACCCGAAAAAAGTCCCTGAAAAATAGTTTCCGCCTGTATCCGGCTGATTTGAAATCCGGGGCAGCTCAGCTGAACTCAAAACCCAGTATTGTGATATCGTCAAAAATGGACTGGTTTCCTTCCAGGATGCCGTGATGCTTAACGATTTCGTTTATGTTGCAGGAGAGGGGATGTGTATTGGTCAGAAAGGGTTCAATGATTTCTGTGCCCTCCTCCACCAGGTCTTCGTTAAGTATCTCCACCAGTCCGTCGGTATAGCAAAAAAGCTTTATTTTCCCGTTCAGCAGTATTTTATGCGGAATTATGGGAGGCATATCGTCCAGCATGCCTATTCCCACCGTATGACTTTCAAGTGCTGAGAGGCTGTTGTTTTCGATATTGTATATCAGGGGAGCGTTATGTCCGGCATTTACATATTCAAGTTCTCTTGACCTGGCATTGTACTTGCCAATGAACATGGTAAGGAACCTCTCTCCCTTGGTGCTCTCATTAACCCTGTCGTTCAGCCGCCACACCAGGGTTTCCAGGGGGATGTCGCTGGTGAACATGGCACGCAGGTTAGCCTGGAAATTGGACATTATGATGGCTGCCGATATCCCTTTGCCCGAAACATCGCAAATACAGAATCCGAACTCGTTATTGCCGAGTTCAATAAAATCGTAATAGTCCCCCCCAACATCCATATGAGGATGGTAGAAGGCCGATACTATCATGGCACCGGTAGCGGGCAGGGTTGATGGATCGGGTATAAGCATTTCCTGCAGTTTGGATGCCAGTTCCAGCTCTCTTTTTATGGCGGCCTGCCGGATATTTTCCTCGTTAAGCCTTATGTTTTCTATGGCAACCACGATGATGTTCGACAGGGTCTGTATGAAATGGAGGTGTTTGATGACAGGGCTCACTCCCTCACTCTCCTCGTCAATATCTCCTATAAGCACTATAGCCAGGTGTTTGTTGTCGCGTATTACCGGTATGACTATATCAAATGCCTGGATTTTTGATTCCTTGTCGCTTGAAATAAAGGTTATACCGGTAAAGCCTATAAGGTCTTTTTCAGCATCAATATTCCTGATCGTTTCCTCCTCCACTCCCGAGCAGAGAATGCACTCCCACTCCTCTGCCAGCTTGTATAGGAGTATCTTCCCTATAACGAGATCTTCCCTGAGAATTTTCTCATAGCGGGTTACAAGGCTTTCCTGCGACAGGTTTTCATTAATGGCCTGGGTGATTTCAAGCAGGGCATTGAGCTTGAACTTTGTTATCTGGAGCCGGCTTATACTGGGATTTTCCTGCATATTGTTCCTGTCACTTGATTATACTAAGGTAGTACTAAAGATTGAAAAAACAATATAATTGACAAGCTACTCTTTCTAAATAACCGGGAGTGGCGGTATATGCCTGGTTTACTCCTTAATCCTCTCCGCATAACTCTTTGTGCGTGTATCCACTTTTATCATATCGCCTGTATTGATGAACAGGGGAACATTGATGGTTGCCCCGGTCTGTATCGTTGCCGGTTTTTGTGAACTGGTGGATGAAGTATCTCCCCTGACTCCCGGTTCCGTATACGTAACCTCCATTACCACAAATGGAGGCAGGTCGCATGCCAGTGGCGTATCGCTGTCCGCGTGGTAAACAATCTCCACATGCTGACCTTCCAGCAATAGTTCGGGAGCATCGATAAGCGAAGGTTCCAGGGTGAGCTGCTCGAATGTTTCCCGGTGCATGAAGTGGAATCCCAGATCGTCGCTGTAGAGAAACTGGTAGGGTCTCCTTTCCACCCTGGCAATATTTATTTTCACTCCGGCAGTAAAGGTATTCTCTATCACCTTCCCTGTGGTGAGGCTTTTAAGTTTGGTTCTTACAAAAGCCGGGCCTTTGCCAGGTTTGACATGCTGAAATTGTAAAATGGTATACAGGTCGTTATTAAACTCGATACACAATCCGTTTTTAAAATCGCTGGTTGTAGCCATAAGTCAGTTACTGATAAAACAATTATGTGGTATAACCTGATTTGCTTTAGCAAACAAAAATACACAAAAACCTGAATTTCTCTTTCCGTATATTTATTTTTTGAACTTTCCCGGTTTTCGGTAATATTTTAGTTTCACTTAAAAAACCCGCGTCTTTCAGGCGCGGTAATGTCCTGGCTGGGCTTTGCCCGAAAGGCATGTGCGCTAAAAAATTCGCGGTGCGAAGTAAAAACCGGGGTTAAAGCCATCTCCTCTGGTTGTGGATAGACTCCAAGTAACTTGCTTGAGATTACTTTGAAATACAATGAACATATGTTAGCTTTGGTAGTTATGTATTAAAATATGATGAGGTTTGTTCATTGGCAGTCCGGTTTTGGCGAATTTTTACTTCAGTCTTTATGAGGATAAAGTAAAGTAAGATATATTCAGCATTATAAGATGAGCGGATAAGTCATTGCAGGTTAATAAGTTCATGCCTTAGTCCTTCGTAATCTATAAGATCAATTCTGATCGAACCGACCAGCATATTAAGGCTCACCCTGAGGGGGACAAAGTTTCTGTCGTTTGAGAACCAGGCCGTGATGGCATCTTCGTTCCTGAATATCCTGCCCGGATCGGACTTGGGATATAACCTGAGTGTATGAAATTTGCCCATGCGGGTGCGTATGGTTTCGGTGCCGCCGTATCTTACCGATATTGGAAATACCTTGTCACTGAAGTATGTCTTCATTTCAATTACGTCACCCGGGCGGAAGCTGCTGATCAGCATCGTGTCCCTGAGCTTGTATATGGCCGATATCAAATCAAGAATTCCGGGGGGCACCTCATTAATGCCTGAAAGCTGGCTTTTCACCGTGTTGCTGTCGCGGTTGTAAATCACTTCATTGTAGTAGGTGTAGCTGCCCTCGTTGATATCCCTTATCGCTTTTACCGGCAGGCCTGTTTCGGGATCCATAAAGCTCTGGTAAACATCGTATATCCTGAAAATCCTGTCTGCCAGTCCCGTAGTATAGCCCAGGGCCGTTGCATGCAGCACCTCCGCTCCCCCAAAATTTACCGGCTCAAGAGTCATCAGCACCTTTCCGCCGTTCAGTGGTCCGTAATATATCTGGTATTCCAGCCTCTCACCCGCATTGTAAGCAGGCTCTCCTGGGGCTGATTTCTTTCTTGCTGATTCTCCGTTTTCGATTCCCCTGCCTTCGGTTCCTCTGCTTTCTGATTCCCTGTTTCCATATTCCCGGTTTTCTGATTCATTGCTTGCTGTTTCCTTGTCTTCAGTTACCCTGCCTTCGGTTAATTTGCTTACAGTTTCCCTGCTATCAGTTCCACGGCTATCGGTTCTCCTGCTTTCTGATTCATTGCTTTTTCCAGCCGATATCAGCAGTACAAGTATAAATAATATGGTGATTCCTATCCGCATACAACTTCAGCTTATTTTATTTTTCGGGGTGGTGGCAATAAAATCTTTCAGGTAGAAAGGTTCAAAATATGCCGTATCCTCAAACCTGCTTTCCAGGAAGGAGTTGGCTGACAGTTCCGCCATATATTTTGCAGAGGGGTAGATACCGGGAATAAATACCGCTTTTCTGTGGCTGAGAACATCTTTGCATTTATCAGCACCATCGCCGAAAAAAAGTATTTTTTTACCGTTCAACTCTCCGAAGCTCGACTCATCTATTATCTCGGCACTGGTATCCTTTACAAGGTTGCCGGCGGTATCGAAAAGAGCAGTAAACACTTCCATCCTGCGTGCATCTATCATCGGGCAGAGCAGCAGGTTGTCTTTATCCGCTTCTCTCAGCAGAGAGAGGCTCTTTGCCGTATTGCCGCTAATGTTCATATCCGTTTCCTTCAGATCACTATTTTCCTGAAAAGTCACCCCGGCCATTTTTATCAATTTCCATGCCATTAACCAGAGGGTATCGATTGCAATAAGAGGGAGGTCTGCTCCGTAGCATATTCCCTTGGCCACTGAAACCCCTATGCGTAGCCCCGTATATGAACCGGGGCCCCGGCTAACGGCAACTGCAGAAAGATCGCCGAACATCTTATCAGTCTCTTTCATTACCTCATCAATAAAGACGGTCAGTATTGAGGCATGTGACCTCTCCTCCATACTTTCCCTGAAAGCCAGTATACGGGCACCCCCGGAAATGCTTGCCGAGCATACGGTGGTTGATGATTCGATATTCAGAATAAGATTCTGCTTTTTTTGCATAGAACAGGTATTATCACCAATACAGTCTTGATTAATTCTGAAACATGCAGAATACCGATTTTCCCTGGCAAAGTTCTCTTCCCTGGCAAAGTTCTCTTCCCCGGTGAAAGTATCTGCCATGGCAAAAATATCTTCCCTGGCAAAAGTATCTTCCCT
>PXAP01000168.1 GCA_003567115.1 Bacteroidota bacterium | reverse complement strand
TTTATGACAAAAATAAGGATTAACCCCCTTCCGGGGAAAAATACAGATGCAATTATTTTTGATCTCGGAGGGGTATTGATCAACCTTGACGTTACCAGATCAATTGATGCCTTCATGAATATAGGCTTCACCGGTATTGAAGAACAGTTGTCAAAAATTATGGGCAGGGAAACCCCGGAAACCGGCCAGAACCTTTTTCACCTTTTCGAAAAGGGAGAAATAGAAAGCGACCTGTTCAGGGAGAAAATACGGGAACTTAGCAGAGTGCCCATGAGAGATGAAGATATTGACAGGGCGTGGACAGCCATGCTGATGGATATGCATGAAGAGAATATCGCGCTTGTCGGAAAGCTGAGGTCATCATACCGCCTGTTCCTTCTCAGCAACACCAATGAAATCCACATAGAGTCCCTTAAAGTCAGCAAGGACAAAGGAAAAAAGTTTAACCGCCTGATCCGGCTTTTCGAAAAGGTTTACTTCTCTCACCAGGTTAAAATGAGAAAGCCCGATATTGATATTTTTAACTATGTAATAGATGATGCAGGGCTTATAGCTGAAACATCACTGTTTATTGACGATTCCTTACCCAACATTGAGGCTGCAAAGGCTTCGGGACTAATGGCCCATCACCATGTAAAAAATACCGGCCTTGAACAGCTTTTTGATTTAAGCTGAGCATTGCCCATACTGCTGTTTCAGCGATCAATCCAGTCCCCGCCCTCTCTGATCAGTCCGATCAGCTCTTCAATGGCCTTGTCTTCCGGCACATTACGCATAACCAGCGACTGCTTTTTATAGAGGCTTACCTTTCCCCGGCCTGATCCTACATAACCGTAATCTGCATCGGCCATCTCACCGGGACCGTTAACAATGCAGCCCATAACGGCAATCTTCAGTCCGCGAAGATGAGAAATCCTCTTCTTTACAGCTGCTGTGGCCTTCCGGATGTTGAACATCGTCCTTCCGCAGGAGGGGCAGGATATGAATTCTGTTCTGGTAATTCGTGCACGGGCCGACTGCAATATATTAAAGGCGGTGGGAACGGAGCTGCCCGATGTACCTGGTGCCCTGTTAACGATCCATATCCCGTCACCTATCCCGTCAATGAAAAGGGGAGCAAACCCCGCAGCAGCCTCAATCTGAAAATCCCCGATATTTCCCGTGCTGTAATCTTTTTTAAAGATTACCGGGTTGGTGCAGCCATTTTTGTCAAGCTCTGCCGCAAAGTTTCTCATCTCCCTTGAAGGACAGGCGGACCGGGATAATGCAACAAATACCAGTCTTTTATCTGTTGCAGCTTTTTTCAGCAATTCATCAGTCAAATCATTGACTGTTGCCCCGAGAAAAAACAGGGGCGAGCGCGGATCAAAGCCGGTAAGATATTCCCGGCTGCCGGCAAGAGGGAAACAACCCTCTGTTTTACTGCAATGCTTTTGCCAGAGTGAAGCTTCAATAATCCTCCCGGTAATTTTTTCCGATACCCCCGTGTTTTGCCCGGACATCATGTCCGGTTCAGGGTGACTGCTGCAGGTGCGGTGAGCGCTATGTGCTCTGTTTTGAACAAACAGGTAATCGGCCACCGAGGTTTGCTGAATATCTGTCAGGTGACCGGAGGAGACATCTGCAGAACGGATACCCCGGTCATTATCGCCGACACCGTTTTCAGCATCAATCTCTCCTATCACAACCGGAACCTGGTTGCCGCCTATATTCATGACCGGAAATGACTGCCTTTGTCCGCCAGAGACCCCTGAAAGCCGACCGCCACCAGGCCGGACGAAAGACTGATGCCCGCCATCATGTCCATACTCCGCATTACCGGTATTGCCTGCATAGCCCTTATCACTCTTTTCATTCCAGCACCTCCCTGCATAAACCAGCAGCTTCGCTGCAACGGGCACCTCTTTCTCAGGCTCCTCGGTCAGCGACACCCTGATGGTATCACCAATACCTTCCGCCAGCAATGTGCCTATACCTGCCACCGACCTTATTCTGCCATCTTCACCTTCGCCGGCCTCCGTCACCCCCAAATGAAGCGGGTAATCCATCCCCTCCCTGTCCATATAATCAACCATCAGGCGGTTTGCCTGCACCATCACCCTTGTATTGCTTGATTTAATAGATACAACAACATTGCGAAAACCCTCCCTGTCACAAAACCGCAGAAACTCCATGGCAGAAATGACCATCCCTTCGGGCGTGTTACCGTAACGGTTTATTATGCGCGGCGAGAGAGAACCGTGATTTACCCCTATACGCAATGCCGTGCCATGATCCCGGCATATATCAAGCAGGCGCAAAAAAGCATCCCTGGCTTCCGACAACTCCTGCCGGTAAGCCTTATCGGATAAAACAACAGCATCCTTTGACCGGGCAATGCCATAGTTTCCCGGATTAATCCTGACCTTTTCGACAATGGCAGCTGCCTTTTCGGCTATTGCGGGGTTAAAATGTACATCGGCAACCAGCGGGATAAAGCATTCGCGTTTTCGCAGCTCCGATTTTATATTGGCAAGGTTTCCGGCCTCCCTTATGCTCTGAACGGTCATCCGGGCAATTTCAGCCCCTGCCCCGGCAATCCGCATTATCTGCTCAACCGTTGCCACGGTATCGGAAGTGGGGGTGCTGGTCATCGATTGCACCCGCACAGGGTTATTCCCCCCTATGCCGACATGACCGGCCATAACCTCCCCGGTAATCCTTCTATGCAGATTGCCAGACATTAATCTCCTCTTTTACCATAATAAAACCGGAACTGTTTATTGCAGCCTGAAAAACAGGAGTCCCCCGTAAAGGTTTATTTTCCTGCGGGGCTACGACCGGCTGCTCGCCCCGAGTTGCAGATATTCACCCTTTAATCTCCCATTCAAATCCGTCTTTTTTGTCCCTTACCTCAATGCCAAAGCTGGCAAGTTCATCACGAATGCGGTCGGAAAGTTCAAAGTCCTTCTTTTTTTTCACTTCCAGCCGTATATTAAGCAGCAGGTCAACCAGCTTCGAGACAAGCCCGCCTATCTCCCTGTCCTCTTCCCCGGTTAACCCCAGTACATCAGATACGAAACTTCCGAACAGGTGGCGCAGCCTCTCCAGGTCACCGGCCGTTATCGAGTCATTTCCAGCGAAAGCGGAATTAATGAAACGGGAAGTGTCAAAAAGATGAGCTATCAGCTGGGGACTGCCAAGGTCATCGTTCATAGCGCCGTAAGCTTTTTTCTCAAACTCCCCGATATCCAGGCTTCCGGGGGCACCACCCGGCTCCAGACGGTCAAGTACCTTCAGGGTGCTCATAAGCCTGACCAGGCCCTTCCCGGCCGCAGCCAGTGCCTCGTTTGAAAAATCAAGGGTGCTGCCGTAATGTGCCTGCAGCATGAAGAACCTTATGGTCATCGGGCTGTAACTCTTTTCCAGCAGTTTGTGGCTTCCTGTGAAAAGCTCTTTCAGGGTTACAAAGTTGCCGAGCGACTTGCCCATTTTCTGACCGTTAATGGTAACCATGTTATTGTGCATCCAGTATCTCACCGCATCTTTACCGGTAGCGGCGACCGACTGGGCTATTTCACACTCGTGGTGAGGAAAAAGCAGGTCCATTCCGCCCCCGTGAATGTCGAACCGCTTGCCCAGGTATTTACTGCTCATTGCCGAACACTCAAGGTGCCAGCCCGGGAACCCTTCACCCCACTTTGAAGGCCAGCGCATAATATGTGCAGGGGCTGCTTTTTTCCAAAGGGCAAAATCAACGCTGTTCCTCTTCTCCTCCTGCCCCTCCAGTTCCCTGGCATTGCTTATAAGATCCTCCAGCACCCTGCCCGAAAGCCTGCCGTAATTATAATCCTTATGATATTTGATAACATCAAAGTAGAGCGATCCGTTCGATTCATACGCATAGCCATTTTCAAGGATCTCTTCGGCCATGACCTGTTGTTCAATAATATGTCCTGACGCCCTTGGTTCAATGGATGGGGGGAGAACATTGAGGCGGGCCATCGAATCATGGTAACTGTTGGTGTATTGCTGAACCACCTCCATCGGTTCAAGCTGCTCCAGCCTGGCCTTTTTCAGGATCTTGTCCTCGCCCTCATCAGCATCACTTTCAAGATGCCCCACATCGGTTATATTTCTTACGTACCTTACCTTATAACCAAGATGTTTGAGATAACGGAACAGCAGATCAAAGGTCACTGCCGGCCGGGCATGACCCAGGTGGGGATCACCATATACTGTGGGACCGCAAACATACATGCCCACGTGGGGCGGGTTCATTGCCTGAAAAACCTCTTTTTTCCTGTTAAGGGTATTGAATATATAAAGCTTGTTTTCCTTGTATTTGCTCATTCCTATAAATAATAATCAGTGCTTTGTCAACTTAAGTCCGACGAAATTCAATATGTCAATTCTCCGGGCAACCGGGCAATTATTCGAACAGCTTGCTGTCCTCCAGCATCTTTCTGGTAGCCTTATACCCTATTTCGAACATTTCCCTTCCCTTACTTACATCCAGCAACCCGTATTTTTTCAGCCCTTCAGGTTCAATAAAGAGATCACATTCCTTTGCCACTTCCATAATCCTTGCTGAGGTACTAAGGTGAAAAGAGCGTTCTGCAATTTTCACAATACTGTCAATTTCATCCTCCGCACCAGTATAGTTGACATGCACTCCAATAATCTTTTTGCATTTATCCCTTACCGGTCTGACCGGAAGATTATCCAGTATACCCCCGTCTGCATAAATGGCGCCGTTCATTTTGGATGGAATAAAAAGTACGGGTATGCTTGAAGAAGCTATAACCTTTTCGATCAGGTCTCCTTTATTGAAATATTCAACCTCACCCGAATTAAGGTTGGTGCAGGCCACATAAAGACTCGTATTAAGCTCCTCAAAAGTTTTGACTTTAAGGTATTTTTCCAGAACCTCCTTTATGCCTGTTATCTTTAGCAACCCCATATTGCCAAAATTAAGCCCCACAAAATTATAGATCTTTCTTTGCAGGAAGATCTCAAGCAGCTCCTCAGGATCGTATCCGCCGGCCAGGAAAGCACCGGCAATTGAACCGGCACTGGTGCCCGATATACAGTCAGGCCGGATATTATTTTCATAAAGAGCTTTCACAACACCAAGGTGCGCCAGTCCCCGGGCGGCTCCCCCGCTCAGAACCAAACCGATTTGGTGAGATTTTGCCATTTAAAAATGATATTTGAATTCAGCTTAAAAAGCAACGATTCCCGAAATAATAAATAAAGACAAATTGTAATGCATTGATATCAAAATCTTAAAAAATAATCATTCGTGGTATTTATGACAAAATTACCTTTTTATACCGGACTCATTTTTGGTTTATACCTTCCGGTGGCCGGATTTTCGCTCCTTCAATAATTTTTTTGTCTTCTCATATCCTATGTCAAACATCTCCCGGCCACTGGAGATATCCATTAAACGGTAGTTCTGTAATTCCTCAGGTTCTATGAACAGGTCGCATTCATTTGCAATTTCTGCAATCCTTGCCCCGATACTCAAATGGAATGAACGCTCTACAATAGACATGGCGCTTCCTATTTCATCTTCCGGACCGGTATAGTTGACATGTACCCCTATAATCTTTTTACATTTTGATTTTAAGGGATGGACAGGCAGATTATCCAGGATTCCACCGTCCGCATACAGGGCGTTATTAATCTTAACCGGCGTGAAAACCCCGGGTATGCTTGCAGAGGCAATAATTTTTTCAATAAGATCGCCTTCATTGAAATATTCGACTTTTCCGGAATTAAGATTGGTGGATGCTACATAGAGAGGAATTTTAAGATCTTCAAACTTTTTGGCTTTCAAATGTTTATCAAGAGCGCTTTCCAGGCCGGACATTTTAAACAAACCTACCTTGCCGAAAGAAATTCCCAGGTAGGAAACCATCCTTTTACCCAGAAAAATGTCGAGCAACTCTTCAGGATCATAACCATCTGCAATGAAAGCACCGGCAATAGCACCGATACTGGTTCCCGAAATGCAATCAGGACGAATATCTTTTTCATAAAGAGCCTTTACCGCACCAAGGTGGGCCATTCCGCGCGCAGCCCCTCCGCTCAGGGCCAATCCTGTTTTATAGGGTTTTGTCATTTTAAAATTTTTTATTCGCATTGCAGATATAATAATTTGTTATAAATGTTTAATCGCATTGTTGATATAATAATTTGTTATATTTGTGATATTTAATTTATTTCACATCCTTGCTCCTGCACAATACTATCTGCCTTGCCGTCTTCTGTCTGCTTTGCTTCATGATCAAAATTAACAATCTATTTCTATTTACTCAAATCAATTTTTATTACTTTTAATATTAATTTTCCAAAATTTATTTATTTAAACAAGGTTACTCAAAATAACCCATAAATTATATTATACAGATAAAACATCTTCAGAACTTTAGCCCCGATGAACTACCCGGGACAGAGTGCTGGCGTATTATACGGAATTTATTATTTCCGCCCCGGAGGTTCAGGGAATCGAACCGGCGAAGCCAGTTAAGCCAAAGTAAAGCGAAGCTTTTTAGGGTGAGATCGGCGAAGCCAGTTAAGCCACTTTTAAAACCTCCAACGGAAATGATGTTGATTAATAATCAATTATATAGCATGGGAATTCGACCGAAGGCCAAATCATTCGTGGTATAAATATTTTTTTGAGTTCAGTTTAAAAATCAACAATTCCCCAAATAATTAAATAAAGACAAATTGTAATGCATTGGTATCAAAAATCTTAAAAAAATAATCATTGGTGATATTTATGATAAATTACATATTATATAGCAGACTCATTTTTTTGTAAGACGAAAAAATGATGAGTGATCCGGAGTTATACCCAAATACTAATACATAATAATATGTCAAAAAAGAAAAAAATCAATAAAAACATTAAAAACTACAATAAGCAAAACCTTGAGCAGGCTGTTATGGGGGTTTTTGGCAACCATCCCAACAAGTCCTTTAACTACAAGCAAATTGCCCGTTATCTGCACATACGCGACAGCGAAATAAAAAAAATGATCCCCCCGGTACTTAAAAAACTTTCAGAGCAGGAAGAGCTGGAAGAGATATACACCGGTAAATATAAACTCAAGTCCACCGCAGGACATGTTGTCGGCGTAGTGGAAATGAAATCCAATGGTACGGCATACATAGTATCTGAAGAGTTTTCCGAAGATATTTTTGTAAACGAGGCCAACCTGAACCATGCCCTTAACGGCGATATAGTCAAAGTATACTGTTATGCCAGAAGCCGCAAAAAAATCATTGAAGGTGAGGTGGTGGAGATCCTTAAAAGATCACGCGAAACTTTCGTTGGAACGGTGGAAGTTTCGAAAAATTTTGCCTTTCTGATAACCGGCACCCGGGTTCTGCCGTACGATCTCTTTATCCCGCTGAAAAGCCTGAAAGGAGCTAAAACTGGCGATAAAGCAATAGCCCGTATAACAGAATGGCCTGAAAATGTGAAAAACCCCATCGGAGTAATAGTGGAGGTGCTGGGCAAAAAAGGTGATAATGAAACCGAGATGCATGCCATACTTGCCGAGTATGGCTTACCATATGACTTTCCCCGGGAAGTGGAACAATGGGCCGAAAATATTTCCGAATCAATAAGCCGGGAAGAGATAAAAAAAAGAAGGGATTTCAGGAATGTTAATACATTTACAATTGACCCGGCCGACGCAAAGGATTTTGACGATGCATTATCGGTCAGGAAACTTAAAAACGGGAACCATGAGATTGGTGTGCACATTGCCGACGTAACCCACTATATACATCCCAAAACCATACTTGACTATGAGGCATATGAGCGGGGCACCTCTGTTTATCTGGTAGACAGGGTTGTGCCCATGCTGCCGGAGAGGCTTTCAAACCTGATCTGTTCGCTGAGACCCGATGAGGATAAACTATGCTATTCAGCTGTTTTTGAAATCGATGCAGGGGCAAATATTATAAATGAATGGTTCGGGAGAACGGTTATCCGTTCCAACAGGCGCTTCAGCTATGAGGAAGCCCAGGAAGTTATCGACACGGGAAAAGGGGATATGAACAGGGAGATCCCGCTGTTGCATAAACTTGCAGTAATATTGCGGACCGAAAGGTTCAGGCAGGGATCTATAGGGTTCGAAAGAGCTGAGGTTAAGTTTAACCTGGATAAAAAAGGAAAACCTCTTGGTGTATATTTTAAAGAGATGGGCC
>PXAP01000070.1 GCA_003567115.1 Bacteroidota bacterium | reverse complement strand
GGTTATACAGATATATTCCCGAATATTTTGACGGTGATCAGAACAAAAGGGATATCACGGTCGAAAACGTACTCACCATGACCGCCGGCTTGTCCTGGGATAATGATAAACACACTGTTGATCTTTTCAATATCAACAGGTTTCCCAGCAGTATGAGGGTAGTTATTACCAAGCCTTTCGTTTCTGCGGCCGGCACATCTTTTTTTTATAATCATGGTGCGCCCCAGCTTGCGACGGGTGTTTTATGGAAGGCTTTTGAGCATGCAAATACCGATTCCATTGTTCACATGTTATTTGATCCGCTTGGGATTGACGATTTTGTATGGGAACAGCATACCGATGGATTGCATTATGGTGGTCTCGGATTGCATCTTAAACCTCGTGACCTGGCGCGTATCGGACAGTTCTGCCTTCAGAAAGGCTGGTGGGACGGCAGGCAGGTTGTTTCGGCGGAATGGATCAGGAAAGCTACCGGTAAAAAGATTTCACGGGAGATGACCGGTTCGTCTTTTGGATACGGTTACTACTGGTGGGTACATGATGAAAACAATGCCTATATGGGGATGGGTGACGGAGGGCAGTATCTCTATATTGTTCCTGCTGAAAATCTTGTTATTGTGCATACCGCCGGTCCATCTGTCGGTTCCGGCTACAAGGGGATAGCCTCTGAAGATTTTATTGTCCTGGCAAACCGGATACTGCATGCAATAGAGTAACCGGACTCAGCCTTTTTTGATATCTCCGTGATTATTTTGTATGTAAAGGTCCGTATCAAATTTTCTTCTGCAGCCTTTCGCATTCATATACCTTATCTTACCGAAGACAGGGCGCTCTGCCCATGCCCTGTCGTGAACACCCCCGACTGACCAGGCACAGCCGGTGTATCCGTTGGGATCGCGGCCGTCAAGTTCATATTTATCATTCAGATAAATAGCAATTTCCAGGGCCTTTTCGGGTGAAGCAGTCCATTCCAGGATCTTTTTTGCCCAGTACATGCGCATGTATCCGTGCATCTTTCCTCTGGTTACCATCTCCATCTGGGCGGCATTCCAGAGAGGGTCGTGTGTTTTTGCCATTTCCCATTCATCCGTGTCATAGATATACTCCCTTTCATCCTTCCGGTGGGAGTTGAGGGTTGTTTTTGCCCATTCCGGAAATCCTTCAAACGAATCGTAATGAGGATTGTAATGACAGAAATTATCTGAAAGCTCCTTTCTCACAATCAGCTCCTCGAGGAATGCATCGGTATTTGGATCTTTGGGAAAAGCTTTCAGTATTCCGAGGGCTATCCTTTGAGCCGATATTTGTCCGAAATGGAGGTAGGGAGACATATCCGAAACGGCATTTGCATTCGGGTCATTTTTTTTATCATTGTAAACGGCAAGCTTGTTGCCGAGAAAATTATTCATCATGTCTGTTGCTGCATCTTCTCCTGCCACCAGCCAGTCCACCTCCCCGATATCACTGCTGACAGTTGCAAACAGCTTATTTTTCAAACTATTCCAGTCGGTCGATTCTTCATGCGCCGCGCTGTTCGGTTCTGTATTCCCCCTGCCGTTGCGCGGGGACAGGAATGTCTTTCCCTGCATTTTTTCAAATGAAGGTACTTCAGGAAATTCCTCCATAAACTCACCCAGCAGCTTTTTTATTTTCGGTCTGATGGTATAGGCTCCGAATTCCTGTTTGTCCGATGCTGTCCGGCATGGTACAATGTTGTGAGCATCAACATCATAAATGGGTATATTAATTTTTTTTACCAGCTCACTTTTCCACTCCTTTTTAATCTTCACAGGATCAAAATCGGTTACTATTGCCCCTGCCTGAATTTCTTTTACAAGTAATGCAATCCTTTCGGGTGGATTGCCTGTGATCAGACGGAAAGGGATATTTTTAGCGGCAAGCTTTTGCTCAACCTCCATCAAACCCCTCAGCATAAACATGTAATGACGAAGGTTTGCTCCGGGAAAACTATCAGTAAGTGCAAAGGCAACTATTACAGAAGTATCCAGGTTTTTTGCAAGTTCCAAAGCATAGAGAAGTGCCCAGTTATCACTAACCCTCTGGTCGCGGCTCATCCAGTACAGTACGGGCCCGCGCACCACCTTTTTTCCGTTAATTTGCAGGATCCGTTTATCATTTACTGAATAATTAACCTGTTTTGTCACTTTATCTCCTTGTATTTATTTGCATTTACAAATATTACATCTCCAACCTCCTCATGACCGCTGAAAAAATCTTCACCCAACTGCTTCACCATCTCTTCCCTGAACCCAATCAGAACAAGCCCGGCATTCGCCGACTTCTCGCTTATTAGTGTTTTGGGGTTTACATCTTCTTCCATGGTGAGAATTTCAACATTGTGCAGCGAGATTGGCAGTCTCCCTTCCCGAATGAGTTCTACAATCTGCTCCCAGGTCCGCTTTTTTTCATCTTTCCTGCACAGGCTGAATATTTTTATGAATCCTTTTTTCCAGTCCGGATGCCCCAGGATGATATAGGCGATAAGTATCATCAGGTTGGCATTTTCTGAGTCGGTTGGCTTGATCCATACGTGGATGCCCTGTTTGAAGTTGATTGCCTTTTGGGAATTGGCATAAATGCAAACATCAAAATTACCGGCTTTTACCAGTGCATAATTATCCAGGATCTGTGAAAGTTCCTTATTGTTGCCCTGCTCATATTCAAAAAGAACCAGGTTATTCTCCATTCCCGAAATACCCGGCAGCTGTATTATCTGGGCAATGGCGGAGGTATAGGAAGGGGATATCAGGGTGTCTACATAAACATTGCTCTCTTCAATTGCAGAGAGTTGTATTAATTTTTTAAGCTCTTCAGCCGACTGTTCTGAGCTGGATTTGGAGAAGTATCCTTCAATAAGATGTATATAGGTGGCAAAGCCATAACGGTGTGATATCCACGTGATCAGTTCAAAGGGTTTGGTCCGTTTAAAGGTGTTTTTAGAAACGCAAACAACTGAAGGGCGCCAGGAGGCACCCTGTTTTTTCTCAGATTTCTGAAGATAGACTTGTATTTTCCTTGCAAGCTGGAAAAAGGCTCCCTGGAATATAACTTCAAGGCCTTTTCTTTCTTTATGGTGGTTGGAGATGTTGACATACAAGAGACTTATTACTATAAAAGCAACAATTGCCGCCGTAATATTGATCATCAGCATCAGCCATATACTGATCAGGAATCCGGAGAGAGATATATACCAGCGTGATTTGAACATTGGCCGGTAAGAGGGGTCAGAACCGAAGTGGTTCAGAAAGGATATAAGGCACAGGGAGCTGTATGATACCATGAAAAACATTGTAATTACCTGGGCTACGCTATCCAGGCTTCCCATAACAACAAATATCATGGCTATAATGCATGTGATAAGTGAAGCATTGTACGGTTCATTTGTTTCCGATTTTCCTCTGGAAAAAATATAATTTAGTTTTTTTCCCGGCAGTGACCTGTCCGTTCCCAGTGCCTGTAATGTCCGCGGTGCCACTAGAACAGATCCCAGGGCCGATGAAATTGTTGAGGCCGCCAGTCCCAATGGTATAACCAGAGGCCCGAACAGTGCTATCCTGCTCATTATTAACTGATCATCAAGAAGATCCTGTGGACTTGCCGATGATGCCAGCTTCCAGGTAACGAAAAAGTAAACCAGCATTCCGATAATGGTTGCAGAAATGGTACCCAGAGGTATAGACTTTCCCGGATTTTTCAGGTCCCCCGACAGTCCGACGCCGACCGTTATACCCGTAAATGCGGGAAATATTATAGCCAGGACTATAAAAAAATCTTCCTGGTTGCGGAAGGTAAAATTCATGAGGCCTTCAGGGCCCTGATAATTTGTTCCCCCCAGGAAAAAGCATAAAAGTGAGATGAATAATATAAAAACAACAAAATAAAGTGCTTTAATACCGAGGTTTGCTCCCCTTTTAAGAATTATAACCGATAAACCTGCCATTACCGGCACACTTATAACCTGTCTGGGAACCAGGATATTGTACCTTTGGTACATGAAATTGAAAAAAGGTTCGAATACCTCGGTAAAGGCCAGTATATAAAATGCAACGCTAATGGCCTGAGCCAGATAGAGTGTAATGCCAATGGTTGCCCCGATATTCAGTCCGAATGAACGTGAAATAATATAATAAACCCCTCCGCCTTCGACCCTCTGGTTGGTTGCTATTTCCGACAATGCCAGTGCAGCGGGTATGGTAACCAGATGGCTGACAAGAATTATCAGAATCACCCCCCAGAAACCAAGGCTTCCGGTTGCAAACCCGAAACGCAGGAAAAGTATAGCGCCGAGAATGGTTGCTATTGATGTAAAAAACACCGGGGCAGTTCCGAAGCGCCTGGCTTTGTTTTCCCGATATGACATAACGGACTGATTTATTAAGGAGGCTAAAATATCAAAAGTTCCGGACTTACACTATATAAGGTATTAAAAAGAAAAACCTGGAATTAGTAATTGATTTGGCGTACCGCCCCGGCTACTTTTCAGTATCCTCACGGCTGGCTTTTAATACCGCCCCGCCAGCCCTCCACTACCATGATGTCTGGTTTTTAATACTGCTCCATCTGACTTTCCTGACCCTCCCGTGTGACTTTAAATATGGCCCCGGCTGACTTCCAGTACCATGAGGGATAACTTCCAAAAAAAGTGAACCGGATCAAAAACCGGTTCACTTCAACAGAGAAGATGTTTTCAGTATTTATCTTTTAAATTCCGGCGCCCCATTCACTGCTGTTTGCAGCGAGGAACAGCGGATGCAATAAAAAAGATTAAAGCAAGCAAAGCTGCCTTTCGCCTTACTGCAGAGGATTTAAAGATCAAACAATGAGTCCGCTCTGGAAAGTATTTTTTAGGCAAAAATCAGCAAAATCAAATTTTTAAAAGCGCTGGTTATCAACCCATTATATACTTGAATATTTGTAAAAAATCATCATTTTTGACTTTTTACAGCAGACTCAAGAATAAATCTTTTTATGACTTGTTAAGATAATCTGAACTGAAGCCTGTATAGGTGTTTTCCCCGAAAGGGGTATCTTTCTGTTTTAACTGCTCAGAGTAATCACCCGGGTCAAAATCCCTCATGAAGGTCTGTGCCGCTCTCCTGGTAGCCATTCCGATAAAGAAAAACAGAATCAGCAGTCCCCCCAGCACGTACATAATGATTCTTGAGGTATCAGCCTTTGCACCGAGGGTTTTGGTCATTGCATGGAACAGCATCCAGAGCAGGTATAAATTAACTGCCAGGGATAACAAAGAGCCCAGAACGGGGTGAATTCCGGAGAACACATTCATAAATGCAGACACCGGCATTATCACCAGCAGTGAAGCCTGCACATGAACTATGGGTTCAAATTCGGTCTTGCCGCTTGCAATTGCAACCAGTAAAAGAATTATTACGGCCCCGATAAAAAGTGCCAGCAATGCGCCTATTATAGACCAGATTAAAGCCAGGAAGCCGGCCGCACCTCCGAACAAACCGCTCATTGCACCTGCCTGGCCGGTGAATATGAGGAAACTCCATATCATATTTAAGATTCCGGCAATGACACCGTAAATCAATGCTTTTATTATTGGAGGACCGAGTCCTCCTTCGGTGGACATGGTGCTGAAATACTCCTCCGGCTTAAGAAGGGCTTGTTTTGAATCTGCAATAAAGGCAGAAAAATTGAAACTGGAATTTTCCATAGCAGTCATTTTTAAGGTTTGAATAAAAATTGTTTTAGTTGTACACGATTATTTTTAATTCACTAAAGGTAAAGAAAAATGAATTGCAATTCAAAATTTTACAGGATCATATTTTTTATCACATATTATGTTAACTGCCCCGGTTTGCTGTAAGGGAATTTTGCTGTAAGGGAATATTATGCAGGCTGCCCCGGTCTGTTGTAAGGGAATATTATGGTGCCCCCCCGGTTTAATTACAGGGGAATATTGTGTAAGATTCCCCGTTTAATCGCCAAGGGAAATGCCAATGCCCTTTGCCGTTTTGACTGCATTTGAACTTTCGGTAACGAATTTATTTTTCTGGATGGCATCAATCAGCGGAATTGATATAATATTGGGATGCCGGTAAGCCACCATCTCTCCGAATCTCTCTTCCAGAACCATTTCAAAGGCTTTTACCCCGAACTGGGTGGCCAGGATCCTGTCATATGCAACAGGAATTCCTCCCCTTTGAAGGTGGCCGAGTACGGTAAGTCTTATATCTGCAGTAATACCTGCCTCCTTGAGTTCCGCTTCAAGGCGTGCGGCCGCACCCTTGAGTCTGACGTTATGATATCCGACTTCACCGGATTTTTCGCCTGACTGTTCTCCTCCTTTGGGCTTTGCTCCTTCTGCCACAACAATATTGGCAAACCCTTTTCCCCTTGAGAACCTGGTTTCCAGTCTCTCTGCAACTTTCTGAATGTCATAGGGTATTTCCGGTATAAGGCACACTTCGGCGCCTCCGGCAATAGAGGCACTTAAAGCTATCCATCCTGCATCCCTGCCCATCACCTCCAGAATGAGTATCCTGTTGTGGCTGGCGGCCGTTGTTACCAGTTTGTCCACCGCTTCGGTGGCAATCTGCACGGCTGTCTGGTAGCCGAAGGTGAAATCGGTAAAAGGCAGGTCATTATCTATGGTTTTGGGCACTCCTATTATTTTCAGCCCTTTCTCATAAAATGCCTGGGATATCCGTTGTGAACCGTCACCGCCAATATTTATCACTGCGTCCACACCCATGTATTGCAGTTTTCTCATCATTTCCTCTGAGCGGTCCACTGCCCCCCAGGTACCATCATAGTTTTTCACGGGCCATTCAAAGGGACCGCCTTTATTGGTTGTGCCAAGGATAGTACCTCCGCGGAAGTGAATTCCCGATACGGCTTGCTCATCCAGCACAACTATTTCGGTTGGTTCTTTCAGCACTCCGTCAAAAGAATTGGTGCTTCCAATGATCTCCCAGTCCTTTTCCCTGGCGGCTCTCTTAACAATCGCCCTTATTACGGCATTCAGTCCGGGACAATCTCCCCCGCCGGTTGCTACTAATACTCTCTTCATTTTTAGTTTGTTTAGTGTTTCTTTCCTGCAAATTATCAGGATCATAATCTCCCTTTCGGGGAAGAGTAAGTATCCTTATATGATTTTTCTTAAAAGACGGCAAATATAAACTGAAAATCGGTTAATGCAAACAGCTTTGCAAAATGATTCCGTAAAGCCGCCTTTAAACCCGGGGCGCACTTTACTGCAACTGGTTGCGGAGGACTTCAATATTGAATTTCTGCAACGACCGGCCAGTGATCGGAGATGAAAATTCCATTTTCCATTACCTCGTCCACGCGGTAGGAAGAAACACCAAAATTATTGTCAACAAAGATAAAGTCTATCACCCTTGGCTCAATGTCTGTCCTGAACCCGTTGAAAGTCGACTCTGCACCTGTAACCGGTGCCCTTGATATGAGCTCCGCGTTGGTTAGTCCGTTATTTTCGGAAAATGTGTCAATCATGAAACCGTAATCGTCGCTTTCCTTCCTGATGTTGAAGTCACCAAGCACTATTACCGGAGAATCACCGGCAATCTCCTTTATTTTCTCCGACATCAGCTCAATGCTTTTAAGCCTGGCCTGAACCCCCCGGTGGTCAAAATGGGTATTAAAGGCATAAATCAGTTCACCGCTTTTTCTGTCTTCCAGGGCTGCCCAGCTCACTATTCTGGTAATAGCGGCATCCCAGCTTCTGCTTCCCGGAACTTCGGGGGTTTCCGACAGCCAGAACTGGGAATTGTCCCTGAGGATGAACCTGTCATTCCTGAAAAATACCGGCGAATACTCACCCCCGGTTTTCCCGTCGTCCCTTCCTGTTCCCACATAGTCATAACCGGGCATCATCTCCTGCAGGTCGATTAACTGGTGGTGCAGCACTTCCTGCATACCGGCAATATCGGGAGCGGTGGTATCCATATATGATTTCACTACCGGTATACGCGCATCCCAGCGGTTTTCTCCGTCGGCAGCAAGATCCAGCCTGATGTTAAAGGTCATTACATTCAGCTCATATTGCTGTTTGCTGCAGGATAAAAGAGCAATAAGGCCAATCATAAGGGAATAAAACATGAATTTCATCTGTATAAAGTATAATTAGCAATCTGTTTAACAATGTGTTACATTTTCTTGTTTAGGATATTTAGTGTTTCAATTCCGATGGATCATCCATGCTTTG
>PXAP01000019.1 GCA_003567115.1 Bacteroidota bacterium | reverse complement strand
CCGATAGGGGCATTCTCAGGTGGATTTTCCCATAAACGGAGATGTTTGTTAAGATCTTCTGCCGAGCGGAGCTGTACCATTTCTCCGGCCTCTTCCATTGCATTGTACCAGGCCAGCTGACCCTGGGTCTGAGCCCAGGCTTGTTCCGGTGAATTCCAGCCGGGCAGGTTACTGCCGCGTTTAACGTACCTTGCGATCTGAGATGTCACGCAAAGACCGATATTACCCTCGCGCATTGACGGGAAACTAACTGTATTCTTAGCCCTGTCAGGCTTGTCAGTCATACCCTCTTCACTCTTTCTTATCTCCTGCACTGTCCATCGCAAGTCACGGTTCCACTCAAGAGCATTCATAGCAAGATCGAGATGCCCGTCAAAAATCAGGTGCTTATTTTTTTTCATTTTTGGGAATTAAAATAAATAAATATTGGCAATAATATCAGGTGCCCTGTTCTTAATGCCGGCATCCCGGATCTCAAAGCCCGAAATGCCCGGTTTACCGGTCATACATGAAGAGTTTCGGATGAAATATCAGACAGGAAAGTTATATAACATGAGAATATTAAATGGTAATCTTTCTTTTTCTTGCCGTAACATTCCATTGTTCTGTAACTTTACGATCATTAACTACAGATACTGAATCATAACGATCGACTGTAGGGCAGATATGCCAGGGAATACCATATAACGGTTCACCGATTTTAAGGTTATCTGCTTCTGTTGTCCGGATTACCATATGTTCTTCACTGTGGCTGATAATTGTATAATTTTCAAGGCCAAACAAAAGTATTCTCGGCTGCGGCATCTCTGAAGCAACTGCTTTGTGTCCGAGATCAAGGCATACCAGATCTTTTGCCGGCTTACTGACAATACGGGTGAACAAAACTGCCGCATGTAAAAAATCCATATCAGGAAATAACCTGCCGTACCCATAATCCCACAAAACAGTTGTTCCCGGACTGCATTCAACACCCTGCCGCAAAGCATGAACAGAAAAGGTTGTAGATCCACCGGCAACTACTTTCACCTGATCTGCGTGTGAGTTGTTCAATTTATCGATAAGGCTGATTACCGGCACAAATGACTCATCGCATATTTTTTGCCTTTGTGAAATATCACTTTCACGAATATGACCATCATATACATGCAATCCTTCCAGCTTAAGCCCGGGCATATCGATTATTTTCTTCAGAAGTCCGCCGGCATTTTCTCCCGGCTGGATCCCGGTGCGGTTATCCCCGTTGTTTATATCAAGCCAGACATACGTTTCAAGGGCTGTTTTAACGGCCATATCCGATAACTGAAGGATCACCTCTTCAGAATCGGCAATGCATGAAATCCTTGTTCCGGGAAACTTCTCCTTCAATTGAAAAAATCTTCCCAGATTAGGGCCGACAGGCTGCATAGCCAGTAAAATATCCCTGACCCCGCAGCTTGCAACCATCTCGGTTTCGGAAACGGTTGCACACTTGAACTTACTGATGCCCGCTTTCATCTGCAGTCTGATGATCCCGGGCATTTTATGGGTTTTCACGTGCGGTCTTAAAGAGTCAACACTTCCGGCAATTTTTACCATTCTCCGGATATTGCTTTCAATCCGGTCAGGATATACCAAAAGGGCGGGAGAAGGAACTTCAGCCGCATTATCGATCAAATACCATAAATCTTCAGGTAATGCTGATTTCCCCATTATTTCTTATCATAAAGTTCAAACATTGCCTCTACTTCAACCGGAATATTGGAAGGTAATATCATACCAACGGCACTTCTTACCCCTATGCCGTTTTCTTTTCCAAAAACATCTGCCATAAGTTCACTGAATCCGTTGATAACCGCCGGGTGCTTTTCAAAATCGGGTGTACTGTTTACCATCCCCAGTACTTTTACGATCCGCCTGATCTTATTTAATTCTCCAAAATGTTCCTTTATTGTTGATAGCATTGTAAGACCGACCTGTCTTGCAGCCAGCCTTCCCTCTTCCGTATCAAGATCCTGCCCCAGCGTACCGCTCATGAGAGTGCCATCAGATCTGACAGGACCCTGACCGGATACATAAAGAAATTTTTCAACAACGAGAACAGGCTTATAAACTCCTCCGGGTTTGGGAGCCGGTGGCAGTTCCAATCCAAGCTCGATAATTTTCAAATCAGGATTTTGTGACATATCAAAAGTTTTATAAAAGGTTTATATTAAATGTTTACCGTCAGCTTAACGTGAGTTTTTAATATCCTTGCTTTCACCCGTCTGATTGAAGCATTTAACAAAACATTACCGGTTCCCTGAAGGGCCATCCGTCAGCTGAACATCAAATAAACAAATTTAAAAGCAAAACACCCAGTAATCCCAAAACACTTATTAAAGTCTCCATAAATGTCCATGTTAAGAATGTCTCCCTGATAGTCAGTCCGAAGTATTCTTTAAACAACCAGAAACCTCCGTCATTAACATGAGAAAATATAAGGCTTCCCGATCCTATAGCAAGTATAATTAACTCTTTGCTTACTGTTGGGTTGAATGTCAGCGGAAGGACTATTCCGGCGGAGGTTAATGCAGCAACCGTTGCAGAGCCTACACTTATCCTGAGCAGGGCAGCGATCATCCATGCCAGCAGCAAGGGTGACATATCTGATCTGGCAAGCAATCCGGCAATATAATCACTGATACCGCTATCAACCAGAACCTCTTTTAACCCTCCTGCACCGGCAATAATCAACAAAACCATTGTGATGCTTGAAACAGATTGCCCCAATGGTTTCATGATTTCGCCAATATTCCTTCCCCGGGCTACACCCAGGGAGAAAACAGCCACCAGAAGCGAAATAAGCATAGCAATTACAGGGTCGCCTATTGCATTGAAAACTGTTTTTATTTTCTGTTCACCGGGTAAAATCAGATCTGTAAGAAAAGAACTGCTGATCAGGATAACAGGAAGAAGTGTGGTCAGAATTGAATTCCATAAACCCGGCATCTCGTCATCACTAAATACTTTGGGATTAATAAATTCTTTTAACGGTCGTGCCTTGATTTTCTTGAATATTCTGGCAAAAAAAGGTCCCGCTATAATAATTACGGGAATGGAAATAAGTATACCATAACTTAGCGTTTTCCCGATATCTGCATCAAACATAACTGCTATGGCTGTCGGTGCAGGGTGAGGAGGAAGTAACCCGTGAGTAACGGAAAGCGCAGCAACCATGGGTATACCCACATATATCAAAGGCACCCGGGCTGATGCGGCAATTGTAAACAGAAGCGGTATCAGAATCACAAAACCAACTGTAAAAAACATAGGAACGCCAACTATAAAACCTGCCAGAGCAACAGCCCACTGAATATAATTAATTCCAAAAAGGCTGACCAGCTTTGTAGCTATTTTCTGGGCTGCCCCGCTGTCTGCAACCAGTTTTCCCAGCATGGCACCGAAACCCAGAATCAAAACAAGGAATCCCAAAGTTTCTCCGATACCTTCCTGAAAGGATGATACAACTTCGCTTAGTGGCATTCCGGATATTATGCCAACAAAAAGTGATACAACAGTAAAGGCTATAAAAGCATTGATCTTGAAGACAACAATCAGGATCAAAAGAATCAGTATTCCCAGGACAACTATTAAAAGAGGCATAATATTTTTACTTAAAGCAATGTTCCTTCTGCACAAATAACCTGACAGCGCCTTTCAATTGGTAAAAGTAAAAATTTATTTGAATGTCTGTATATTAACACTTAATAAAAACAAATCCTGCAAGGGTACAGATACTGTACCTGCAATTAGTCACAAAATTCAGGAATTTCTATTACTTAAGTAAAAAATTGCTAAAAAGGCTGGGCTTTGGCTAAATATCCTGTATTTTACCGGGGCCTGCTTTTTACCTGTCATAAGGCCGGTGAGCGTCCCTGTCAGTTCTCCCTTAGCTTTTTGATCCTGTCAGCAAAAAGGGCAATAGAACAAGAAGAAGTGTGAGTGTCCCTGTCAGTTCTCCCTTAGCTTTTTGATCTCGTTGAAATGCTCTATTACAAGTTTCTCCCTAAGATCCCTGGATCTTTTTTTATAACCCTCAAATTCTTCCTTCAGTTCGTCAATATCCTCAAGAGCTTTATACATAAGATTACGGTTTCTCCGGAAAATACCGAAACCAAGGACAAGTAAAAATGACAGGCCTGCAATGATTATCCAAACCAGCATATTATAACCGGTTTTATGCATGGCTATTCCAAGGAATCCAATGCTGTCCCGGTTCCTTACAGCCAGGCGCATTTCATCCCTGGCATCTTCGAGAAGAATGCCCAGGGAATCAATATCCGCATCCCTGCTTTCCAGTTGCCCGGACAATCCGGTTATTTCACTTTTTGCCGCAGCAAGGGAATCGAGTGAATTATTTTTCACCTTCTGGAACATATCTTCACGGATAGCCCTGAAATTATCGTAAATCCGGGTTCTTTCCTGTATATAGTCCAGTTGTTCCCTCAATGTACCCGACTGGAGTGTTTCGGGCATAGCCGGCTGACCTGCCGCAGGTTCGGAAATAAAAAGAATGGTAACCAGCATCGGGATCAGTAGTGATATTTTTTCCATTTTATACATGTAAATCAGGTAAATCAAATAAATAATCAATTAATTATACTAAACATGTTATCTGAATAAAGTATTCCAAACTTATGGAGTCCTCATGGTTTATACATCACCTTCTGTAAACTTCAGTTGATGAGGATTTATCTTGTCATAATTTAAACAGTCATTTTTACAGACCTGTAAATTTGAAAAATTTTATCTCTGCAAAATTAACACTATTTATATTGAAATATTATCTATGATGAAGTAATCATAAATGAAATTACACATTGCTGAAAATAACAATAAATGATTATACTTGCATCAGGATGTGTTCTGTTCGGATCTTTGATTTTAAATAATATTACAAGAAATCAAGAATACTTCCGTTTTATATAACCCGAAAAAATCAATAAAAAATTGTGTACCCAATTAACCTCTTTGAGCCATGCGATCATCTTCCTCCACATTTTTGATTATTTTAGTTTTTGCGGTATTTACAACATTTTCCTGCATCAGAAATGAAAACGGAAACCATGTTCCGCAAAGTTTCACTACAGTTCAGGATATTGAAGCTGCCGGCTTTGATCCGGAGCGTCTTGCCCGCATCGACTCGGTATTTTCTCACTATACTGAAACCGGTTTGCTTCCCAATGTGGTTACATTTGTTGCCCGTAAAGGCAAAGTAGTTCACCATGAAACATACGGATTTAAAGATATTGAAAAGGGAATAGCCCTCGAACCGGATGATATCTTCAGAATCGCTTCGCAAACCAAAGCGATTACAACTGCAGCGATTATGACCCTGTACGAGGAAGGTAAATTCCTGCTTGACGATCCGGTGTCAAGGTATATTCCCGAATTCAGCAATCCTACGGTATTGACTTCATTCAACGAAACAGATACCACTTTTACTACCCGTCCGGCCGCCAGGGAAATTACCATCCGTCATCTTCTTAACCATACATCAGGAATACACTACGGTACCTACAGGGGGGGGATAGGTGGAATGATGTTTGAAAAAGAGGGGATCCCGGCAGTTAATTCAATGGATTCAATTACTGCCGAAGAGGTTGCAAAAAGAATTGCAGCAATGCCTCTCATGTTTGACCCGGGCGACAGATTTTTGTATGGTATGAATACCGATGTGGCAGGTTACCTTATAGAGGTCCTTTCGGGGAAACCCCTTGATCAGTTTATCAGCCAGCGCATTCTTGAGCCACTGGGGATGAATGACACCTGGTTTTACCTGCCGGAGGAAGAGGCAGACAGGCTTGTAACCCTTTATACCATTACTGATGACGGCCTGGTTCTGCATCCCGGCGAAACATACAGTAAATACCCTGTTGCCGGGGCAAGAATGTGGCTTTCTGGTGGAGCAGGACTCTCAGGAACCATAGTAGACTATGCGCGATTCTGCCAGATGATGCTTAATAACGGAGAATTTAAAGGCAACCGGATATTGAGCCGGAAAACTGTTGAGCTTATGACCACCAACCAGATTGGTGATATGGAATATGGCAGTTACGGCAGGCGGTTCGGACTCGGTTTTGACCTGTGGAGTGAACAGACACCCGCCCATCATCTGGGGTCAGAAGGAGCCTATAAGTGGGGTGGACTGTTTTATACGGATTACCTCATAGATCCCACCGAGCAGATGATTCTGTTATTCTATACCAACGTGGAGCCTTACCGCGGGCCAAACCTGCAGGAGATATTCCGCAACCTGGTATACCAGGCCCTTAAATAGCCCCGGGTGAGTGAGAGGTTCATAAAAAAAGATTAAATATAATGTTTCCGGAGCTGATGAGTATTCAGCACGGATATCATTGTCCCCTTTCACGCGGGAGCCCCGTTTTGCCTTGAAAAATCAATAAAGAATTAACTGTTTTTTGTTTATCCCAGAAGCAAGCCTGCGGGGTATTTCACCGAAAGATTCACCTTCGGGTGACAGTAAATTCTTATTTGACCCCGGGGCAGAACCCCGCAGAATTCTTTTGATTAAAGTGCACTTAAACTGCGGAAATTGCACTCCAACGAGAAGTAACAATCAAAATCATCAGGGATCAACCGGAGTTTTAAGAACCAATGATCATACCTTTTTTTAAAGTTGTCATATAGCGGGAATTATTTTAACTTGCAGTTAACATTCAACGGAAATGTTAATCAACTGAATTTTACAAAAGCAGATGTATAAACCATAACCATTCCCCGGGTTTGAAATACTGAAGCTGTTTAATATGCAAGATAAAATTAATTGATTATTAATATGATTAACCTGATTTATACGAATAACCCTAATAAAATAGAAACATTATGAAAAGAACAGTAATAATATTAACATCTGTTATTATGATTGTAATGCTGACCAATTGCAGGCCGAAAATTCCGGATCCGATGGAAATTGAGGTCAGCTGGGAATTAATCAGCAATACCCACAGTGAACTGCCCAGGGCCGAAGCAGAATTTACCATCAGGAATTATTCCGGATTCAGGTTTTCGGATTATAACTGGGCACTCTTCTACAACCAGGCCCCCAGGAGAATAGTGTCAACGGATCCGGTATCACTTACTGAAGTTGAATGGATCAATGGCGACTGGCACAGGATAGTGCCGGGAGAGGGATTTGAACTGCGCAGGGGAGAGGAAGTAACTATCAGCTATGAGGCAAACGGATGGTGGATAAAAGAATCGGATGCCCCCATAGGACTCTATTTTGTGTTCTATGACAGAGCGGGCAACGAGACCGGGATTGTAACCGTTGATAATTATCAGGTAAAACCGTTTGTCAGGGAAGAACAGATATCAAGGCACAGAAATGACCTGACCCCAATTCCCACTGCTGAATGGAGATTCGGAAATAATAAGAAAATGAGTCAGCTTCAGGAAGAAGAACTTAAAAAGGTAATCCCTACCCCGGTAAGCATAAGGTCTGCCGGAGAGTTTGTTAATTTTACCGAACCAGTTGATATTTTCTACCAGGAAGGTCTGGAAAATGAAGCTGATCACCTGGCCGATCTGCTTACAAGACTTACCGGACAGGGCTTTTATCCCGAAGAAAGTACACAGGAAAGACCGAACAGCATTCTGCTCAGAAAATCAGATCTCAGTGTTAATGGTACAGAGAGGGAGGCATACAGGCTGGAGGTAAGAAATAACAGAAACATTGTAATTGACGGGACAGATAATGCAGGGGTGTTTTACGGGATACAGACCCTGTCGGCTCTCCTTCCTGTAAATGCTTTTCTCGGAATTGCCGATGAAGTAAGGATGGAGGTGATGACTATTGAAGATGCACCACGATTTGAATACAGGGGTATCCATATTGACGTTGCCCGCAACTTCCAGGAAAAGGAACAGATACTGAAGGTGCTTGACCTGCTGGCATTCTACAAAATAAACACTCTCCATTTCCATCTCACTGAAGATGAAGGATGGCGCATAGAAATTAAGGATCTGCCCGAACTGACTGAAGTCGGCGGCCAGAGAGAGCACACCACAAAAGATTTTCCCGCCCTGCATCCGGCTTACGGATCGGGTCCTTTACCCTACGCAGAAGGAACTTACGGCAGCGGATATTACACCCGTGAAGATTTTATTGAAATTCTCAGATATGCCAACGATCGTCATATCAGGGTCATCCCCGAGGTAAATCTTCCCGGTCATGCCAGGGCTGCCATAAAGTCGATGGAGGCACGTTATAATCGCCTTATGGCGGAAGGTGAAGAAGAAGCTGCAAAAGAATTCAGGTTAATTG
>PXAP01000316.1 GCA_003567115.1 Bacteroidota bacterium | reverse complement strand
TCATCAAGATTCTCCGCATCCAGTGATTCGGGGCTGTCCAGGTATTCTATGAATTTATCCCTGTTCATCAATCCCGGTAATTTAGTGATACTATCAGTTTTAAAACTTACCAGTTTACAAATGCACGGTTATAGATGTCCTGCGTGAGCTGGCTGATAATTTTTTTGACCAGTTCAGCTTCAACAGCTTCCAGGCCAGCCCTCGCATCATAATCCTCATACCTTGTAAAACTGGAATCAAAATCCAGTTCAGGATCGGCTGTATTTTGATAACTCACCCGGACAGTGACTGTAAGACGTTCCAGGTTAGCCCGTTCATCAGCCTCAACCGAAACCGGTTGTGTCCGGTATTGCTCTATCACCCCTTCAAAATCGGCATCGCCTATATCATTTACCAGCTGTAACCGGGTGCGCGATTGAAACATATCCTTCAGAGCATCAGTTAATTCCTGGCTAAGTGGAGGATAAATAACCGGAGCCCTGTTGTCAAAGTCCCGAACCGATACAGTTTCCAGTTGCGGGGGTATTGATGCCCCTGTAAATGAATAGTTCATGGTACATCCGGTGGCAATTATAAATACCGGCAAAAGCAGGTATAATAGAATTATTCTCATACCTCATTCGATGTTATATTGTTTTATCTTCCTGTAGAGCGTACGCTCCGAAATACCGAGTTCCATGGCAGCCATTTTACGTCTGCCCCCGTATTTTTCGAGAGCTTTTTTGATTAACTCAATCTCTTTGTCTTGTAACGATAATGATTCCTCAATTATTTCCTCAGTGTCTTCAATATGGGATGAATTTCTTTTTTTCAAATCAGGTAATCTGGAAACAACCGATTCATAAACAGGTTCATTAGCTGGTTGTAATTTATCCATCAGGCTATCATCATCAATATCAATGTTATGCGGACCTTTTTCAATAATTTCATGAACTAGTTTCTTTAAATCATTCATGTCGTTTTTCATATCAAAGAGTATCTTGTAAAGAATCTCCCTCTCCGAAGCAAATGATCGGTCGCCGGCTGACTCTATAAGTGCCGGCAGTGTTTCATCCGAATAATCTGTCAGGTACTTTCTCAGCATACCGGCATCTATTTCCCTCTTTTTTTCAATTACCGATAACTGTTCGGTAATATTCTTCAACTGCCTGATATTTCCCGGCCAGTAGTAGTTAATCAGCATATCACTGGCTTCCTGGTCAGGTACTATTTCCGGCATACGGTAACGTTCGGCAAAATCCATTGCAAACTTCCTGAACAATATCATTATATCCTCTTTCCTCTCCCTCAGCGGTGGAATGTAAACCGGCACCGTATTAAGTCGGTAATACAGGTCTTCCCGGAATTTACCCTGACGCAGCAACTTATTAATGTCCACGTTAGTGGCGGCAATTATCCTGACATTTGTTTTCATAACCCTGGAAGACCCAACCTTGATAAATTCACCCGATTCCAGAACCCGCAGCAATCTTACCTGGGTTGAAAGAGGCAGCTCGGAAACCTCATCAAGGAAAATTGAACCATTATCTGCTACTTCAAAGTATCCGCTTCGTTTTTCGTGTGCACCTGTAAATGACCCTTTCTCATGACCAAACAACTCTGAGTCGATAGTGCCCTCGGGTATGGCGCCACAATTAACCGCAATATAAGCTCCATGCTTCCTGGCACTGAACTGATGTATTATCTGGGGAAACACTTCCTTCCCGGTTCCACTTTCACCTGAAATCAGGACCGACAGGTCTGTGGAAGCTACCCTGAATGCCATCTCGATCGCTCTGTTCAACGCAGGTGCATTACCGATAATTCCAAACCTTCTTTTAATTGCCTGAACATCCATCTCTAAAATTTCAATATCCACTTATATGTCAAAATAACAGTATTTCAGGGTTGTTCTGTTTAATCCTTTAAAATACATGACAAATTTACAACTTTAATAGTTTTTTGCTAATTTCCCGGCGTAAAAAATATGTGAAAATAAGCCCGTTGCAACTTGTAATACTTTGAAAGTACAGTGATCCTAAACATTATTATATGGAGTACATCGGAATAATACCTGCCCGGTACCATTCAATCAGGTTTCCGGGTAAGCCCCTGGTTAAAATAAAAGGGAAAACCATGATACAGCGAACCTGGGAGCAGGCAAAAAAAGCCCTGGACAATGTTGTGGTCGCTACCGATGATAAAAGGATCAAAAAGACTGTTGATGATTTCGGAGGAGAAGCTGTTATGACCTCGGTTCGTCATCGAAGCGGTACGGAACGTTGTGGAGAAGCTGCTGAAATAATTGCTGCCACCACGGGCAAGCTTTATGATGTTGTAATAAATATTCAGGGAGATGAGCCTTTTATTCAACCGGAACAGATAAAACTTCTGGCCGGCGGTTTCGAGGAGAGTGGAGTTAAGATAGCAACCCTGGCAAAAAAAATCGGGTCGCCGGACGATATTTTCAATCCGAACCTCCCCAAGGTAATATTCAATAAAAACGGATATGCCATTTATTTCAGCCGGTAAACAATACCCTATATCAGGGGGAAAAAGGAGAAGGAGTGGTTTTATTCACACTCATTTTTCAGGCATTTGGGAATGTACGGGTACCGGACTGACATTTTGCATGAACTCAACAGGCTTGACCCGACACCCCTGGAGATGGCTGAACTGCTGGAACAAAACCGGTGGCTTGAAAACGGGTATTCAATTAAAATAATAGAGACTTCTCTGGACACCTTCTCGATCGATACCCCCGAAGATATGGAGAAGATCAATCAGCAGATTTAATAATTTACCAGTTTATACCAGTAAAGTCGTTCAGGCAATATCCGGTGCGGAGATAATTAAAAGCACCACTTTCAGAGACCATAACTGCTCCCTGTCACACCTGTGTAAAATGTTTGAAAATAAAGAAAACCTGGCTCAATTATTCCTGGTTTCAAGTTTATCGAGAATCTCTCTCTTTTCGATCGAAAAATCAGCAGCAGGAACACATTTTTCAACACCCGCAATCCTTTCAAGCAGTTGCCGGAGAAAGATCCGGTGCTTTTCAGAAGAAGGATTGAAGGGCCGGTGCCCGATACCCTGTTTTATACCTGTTATCTCTTTGATCAGGGGAACAGCAGAAGACGATACAAAGGAATCGGCAAATCTGTTCCATATATAATCTTCACCCTGACTGTTAATATGCAGCATATCCTCCCCGTAAAACCGGTAATCTCTTAGATCATCCATAACGATTTCATATGCAGGAAAGCAGGACACATTATCAAAAGCTTCGGACAGCTTTGAAATGGCCAGTATGAGTGTTGACTTGCTCACCTGGTTGCCTGTTGCCCCGTCTTTCCAGTGACGTACCGGACTAAGGGTAAAAACCAGTTTAAGTTTGGGATTGACCTCAAGTAACCGGTCAATAAGAATTTTATAAGAATTGAAAATCTCATCAACCTCCAGCAGAACCTGGCTGAACATTTTATGGGGAAGCTTGTGGCAATTGGAGACTATTTCCCCGGTTTCCCTTAACTGGTAAGCCCTGGCTGTTCCAAAAGTAATAAAAAGGAAACCTGCCTTTTCCAGCATATTTGAGGCCCTGGTTATACTTTGATTTATCTTTCTGAGGCAGGTCTTTTTGTCAGGATGGCTATAACTGGAGTGGTGCCATAAACTATACCACAAATCATTGTCATATCGTAGCTCCTTTTCTGTAAACAAACGATTATCCATCAGGATGTCAAGGGAGTTCCGGATAGATAAAGGATTATACAGGATTCCGAATGGATTTACCTCTGCAGGAAATTTCATTTGTTTAATCCGTGATCCTATATTTTCGGTAAAACAGGACCCCATCCAAAGTGAGGAAGTATCATAATCGAGCTTATGCCTGCTTTTTGGAACATCAACAACCGTTCGGAACAAAACCATAATATCAGGTATTTATTAAGGGAATTATTATATGCTATTAAGATAATTTAATTATATGCTATATAACTTTTTTCCGTAGCCATACTGAAACGAAACCGGAAACTTCTAATTTTTAAGGGATTCTTAAATCCGAAGGTCATTTTATACATTGCTGATAATGAATATTATAAGTAGCATTTTATGCACCTGTTCAGGTGAATAAAAAAAATCGATACATACAGTAAAAATGACGGTAAGAATTTGTTAATTAAATAACTAACTATGTTAAACTAATTTATCCCTGTTTGCTCTCCATTGGATTTATCTTTAATTTTGCGATACTGATACAGGTAAAATTAAATAATTTATAATAACATCAACTTTAAAAAATGCAGGAAATAATAGATATTCCCACCACCAGTCACAACGGACTATATGATATTACCGCACAGGTAAAGGAGGTACTGAAAAAGAATCCGGTAAAATCGGGTATTGCTACTGTTTACGTACAGGGCGCCACTGCCGGAATTATGATACAGGAAAACTGGGACGAGTCGGTACAGACTGATGTAATTAATCTTCTCAACAAGCTAATTCCACATGGAGTATGGGAGCATGATGCACAGGATGGTAACGGCGACTCGCATCTTAAGGCCGGCATCGTCGGGCCTTCTGAATCAATTCCCATAATAAACGGAAAGCTCGGTTTGTCAACCTGGCAGAATATATTCCTTTGCGAGTTTGACGGTCCCCGTTCCAGCAGAAAAATTGCAGTTACAATAATAAAAGATCACCCCTGATTATTCTGATTTTATGTCTTTTACCAAAACGGAAACCTGAAAAACGGCAATTGAAAAATCCCTGTCAAATGAAAGTCAATTTTCCATCTGGTAAAATTTCAAAAATGCACATTATATGGCATGGGAAATCGACGTAAGTCAATTTTTTCACAACAGGAAAATTTTATATTGTTATGTTCATTTAGCGGACCGCAAAGGCTCCTCACAAGGAAGCACTGCCATATCGGGAGCTTAAAAAAGCCAGGTTTCTCCTTATCCGGTTATACCCCGCCCTCCGGACAACCGATCTTCTGAAAAGGAGGTTAAAAAGCTCCCTGTCCATCCCATGCCAGCGGGCAGCTGTCATCTCCAGCATCCCTGATACAGGTGAAAGCAGGGGCTCATTGTGTGGCTTTGCATGTCTGTTCCATGGACAGACATCCTGGCAGATATCACATCCGAAAACACGGTTATGCAGCTTATCGCGCATTTCGGCGGGGAGGCTTTCCCGGTATTCGATTGTCAGGCAGGAAATACATTTTCGGGCATCCAGTTTGCGCGGTGCTATGAGGGCACCGGTGGGGCAGGCATCTATGCACAGCCGGCAGTTACCGCAATGATTCCCTGCCGGAATATCGGCAGGCAGTTCGATGTCAACAATAAGCTCACCGACAAAAAAGAAGGAGCCACCGCCCTTTACCAGCAGGCAGGTATTATTCCCGATCCAGCCAAGTCCTGACCGGGCAGCCCATGCCCTGTCCAGCACAGGAGCCGAATCGACAAAAGCCTTTCCGTTTATCTCCCCCATGGTTTCATTCATATATCCCAGTAATCCTTTAAGCTTTTCCTTGAGCACAAAATGATAGTCGGTCCCGTATGCATATTTGGATAAAACAGGAGCTTCAGGGTCTTTCTGTTTTACAGGTGGAAAATAATTATGCAGAACAGATATTATGCTTTTTGCCCCATCTACAAGCTTCCGCGGATCAGTCCGCTTTTCAAAATGGTTTTCCATGAACCTCATACTGCCATGCATTCCTTTATTCAGCCACTCCTCCAGCCTTTTTGCCTCATCTTCAAGAAAAGTGGCAACAGAAATACCGCAGGCAGAAAAACCCAATTCCAGGGCTTTTGCTTTGATCAGACTTGCATATTTAATGGTGTTACCGGGCATCAGCTGAATAAACATAAAATATAGTTACAAAATAACAACAACTATGGGATAAAAAAAATCAATATATCAGGCTAAAACAGCTGAGATCATATTAACTTTACATAACCGTGGTATAAACCGGTCACCCGGCAGCAGATATAATATACTGATATCATAACTTTACATAATCGTGGTACAAGCCCCTGAAGGCAGTTTTACACTAAAGCAAAAACCCCATGAATGAAAAAAATGAATTGAATTTAGCTGTACTTATTGATGCAGATAACGTTCCTTATTCCAATATTAAGGGAATGCTTGACGAGATCGCCAAATTTGGAATACCTTCGATTAAAAGAATATATGGTGACTGGACAAAAACCACCGTTTCCGGGTGGAAACCGGCGTTGCTTGAGCATGCAATAACTCCGGTTCAGCAGTACAGCTATACTACAGGTAAAAATGCAACAGATTCGGCTATGATCATTGATGCCATGGATATCCTGCATAGTCAAAAGGTTGACGGTTTTTGCCTTGTTTCAAGTGACAGCGACTTTACACGGCTGGCAACAAGATTGAGGGAATCAGGAATGCAGGTTATTGGTATAGGGGAAAAGAAAACACCGCCTCCTTTTATTGCTGCCTGCGACAAGTTTATCTATATTGAAATTATTGTGGCACAGGATGCCCCGAAAAAAACTGCAAAAACAAGCACTTCTCCGGCTGCTGCCGCCAAAACCAGAATTGACCCGATTGACAGGAAAATTATTAAATTATTGAAAACCTCTGTCGAAGACCTGGCTGATGACGATGGCTGGGCCGCTTTGTCGGCTGTTGGAGCACTTATCAACAAGAAGAAACCTGATTTTGACCCCAGGAATTACGGTTTTCAAAAATTATCACTTCTTCTGAAATCACTCAAAAAGCAATTTGAAGTTGCAGAAAAAGAAGATGAAAAAAGCCAGACTAAACACATCTATGTGAAAATCAAAAAATAACTGCAAGCAGCATTTTGGAAGTTTATCCTGATATCAGGATAAAGAGAGAAAACTTTTCTTGTTTATGACTTATCTATCAATTAATTTTGTAATAAGATAAGAATTTCGGTCTTTTTATACCGGTATTTAATCCCGGAAAAACACTTATGCAAAAATCCATAAACTTTAAAGACCATGGAAAAAGAAAATTTTGTAATTGACAGCAAAGGCCGGAAAATAGCTGTTCAGGTCCCTGTCAGGGTGTATGAAAAACTTGTGGCCGATTCAGAAGAACTTAATGAAATCAGGGAATACCGAAAAGCAAAAGCCCGCAAAGGTGACGCGATACCCTTTGAACAGGCCTTCAGGGAAATTGAAGACTCCCTCAAGTAATGAAGTACACTGTTTTAGTTGAACGTTACGCTCAAAAGCAGATAATGAGGCTGGATAAAAAGGTTATTCCGGTTATCAAAGCTGCTATTGCCAATCTTGCCAATAACCCACGCCCCCGTGGAGCAAAAAAAATAAAAGGCGAAGATGCCTGGCGTATCCGGGTTCGTGATTACCGTATTATCTATGAAATAGACGATGACACAATAATTGTAACCGTGGTATCAGTAGGACACAGAAAAAATATATACTAACACCTTTATTTTCTTTAGTTTAAATATCAGATCACCTGATTAACTCCTCCCCAAACACCCTGTTCCGCTTTTGTATAAATCCACCAATTCAGAAATGTTCATCAATTAACCGGCAAAAATCCATATTGTTATAAATATGCCGAAGAAATATTCCCTGAAGGTGTTGGCTATTGTCAAAAAATATTTTATATTTAATCTCTATTAAATAATAATGATTCCTATTTAAAATTTATATACAGATGGATCTGGATGAACTGAGAAGAAAATTGGTTGACAGGGGGTTAAAAGTAACCCCCCAGCGGATTTCTGTTTATAAAGCCCTTTTAAAGATGAAAAACCATCCCACTGCAGAGACGGTTGCTCAATATGTCAGGAAGTTTCATCCAAGTATTTCAACAGGTACTGTATATAATGTCCTGGATACTCTTGTGAAAAACGATCTTATCAGAAAAGTGAAGACTGACAAAGATATTATGAGGTATGATGCCGTTATGGAAAACCACCATCATATTTATTGCGAGGACTCTGAGAGAATAGAAGACTATTTTGATCCGGAACTGGATGTATTACTTGAAGAATACTTCAGGAAAAAGCAGATATCAGGTTTTAAAATTTCGGAAATTAAAACCCAGATAACAGGAAAGTTTATCAGAAACAAGACAGGCTGAAAATATGGGCATATTTAAATTATATGAAAAAACCCAAACCGGCTTATTTACGGTGCAGCACCGGAAAATCAAACTTAAGAATTTATTTATAACCTAAAATTAAAATTGCTATGGCAGATAAGAAAAAGAGAAAACTGACCACCGCGTCAGGTATTCCCTATGCAAAGAATGAGGACAGCATGACCGTTGGTCCGCGCGGAC
>PXAP01000150.1 GCA_003567115.1 Bacteroidota bacterium | reverse complement strand
GATCTGTGGGGGAGCGGGGAGGTAACGAACCGCTCTACCCGGATACTGTGTAACACAAAAAGACATGAACAAACCAGGGGGATTGACCTGCGGTCGATCTCACATGCAATGGACTTATCATTTTGTAAAAAAAGTTGATGTGACATTGACTTTCAGTCGATTTCACATGTTATAACCTGTGAAATTAGCAATACTGATCAGACGTGAAATTCATCTGTTTGAAATGCTGAACATGAATTACCTTCAAAATATAACTAATTGAATATTAACTTGATTAACTTGTTTTATTGGGATAAAAATATGAGGTAAAAAATATTGAATTTAGTTATAATAGTAACCCTGTATTAAATAATATCACCTCTTATCCTGAGAACGGCGATCTGTGTACTTATTGGTCCCCATGGCTTGGGGGAATCAGGTGAATTTATATGCTACAGTTCTTCAGGATTGGATTATTCAATGCTGGATGGTAACGGAATACATAAAACAGCCAGGTAAAAAATTCACACACATGAGTATATCTTCTACATAAAGGACACATTTGTGGAATTAAAGAACACTTAATTGCCAACCTTTTCAGACCTATCTGGTCAATGCCGGGAAAAAGTTGTGCTTTCGGCAGATATCGGGAAGAGAATATGAATCAACGGGTCAATAACAGGTGGTTACTTTGGTTCGATTCCCAGTTCTTTTGCTTTTTCTATCATATATCTGCGGGCTTCTTCCCTGTCGTTCCTGATTATTCCATCCAGGATTGCCTCCCTGATCGCATTTTTAATTAAACCAACTTCCCGGCCGGGAGCCAGCCCTAATGTTTCCATAATCTCATCACCTTTAACCGGAGGCTGGAAATTCCTTAGGGCATCTTTTTCTTCAACCTCCTTTAATTTTTTCCGTACAAGTCTGAAGTTATTTATATGCCTTTTTACGGTTTCTTTGTTCTTGGATGTTATATCAGCTTCACAAAGTAACATCAAATCATCAACCTGGTCTCCTGCTTCATAAAGAAGACGCCTGATTGCAGAGTCGGTTATCTCATCTTTGGAGAGTGAGACCGGTCGCAGGTGCAGCTGAACTAATTTTTGGACATACTTCATTTTATCATTAAGAGGCAGCTTAAGTCTCCTGAATATACCGGGGATCATTTTGGCACCTATAAAGTCGTGCCCGTGGAATGTCCACCCTGATTTCCTGCTGTAACTTTTGGTCACCGGCTTACCGATATCATGCAGGAGGGTGGCCCATCTCAGCCAGAGATCGTCACTTTTTTTACAGAGATTGTCTAAGACTTTGACCGTGTGATGAAAGTTGTCTTTATGCATCTTTCCATTTATAGCTTCAACTCCTTTCATGGCATGTATTTCAGGCAGTATTATCTCAAGCATGCCCGTTTGGTCCAGTAGATTAAAACCGGAAGAAGGTTTTTCAGAAAGGATTATTTTATTGAGTTCTTCGGTTATTCTTTCCTGTGAAACGATTTCAATGCGTGTAAGGTTTTCGTGGATTGCCTGCAGGGTTTTTGTTTCGATTATGAAATTCAGTTGGGCCGCAAACCTTATAGCCCTCAGCATTCGCAACGGATCATCTGAAAATGTGATTCCGGGATCGAGCGGGGTGCGGATTATTTTGCTTTTAAGGTCTTCGACTCCTCCGAAAGGATCGATCAGCTGCCCGTAATTATTTTTGCCCAGACCTATTGCCAACGCATTTATGGTAAAATCCCTTCGCTTCTGATCATCTTCAAGACTTCCGCCTTCAACCACCGGCTTGCGGGAGTCTTTTCTGTAGGATTCTTTCCTTGCGCCCACAAATTCAATTTCGTAGTCATTATAATTAAGCATTGCTGTTCCGAAACTTTTGAATACACTGACTTTGGTTTTACCGTTTATGGATTTTGCCATTTTTTTGGCAAAGTC
Source organism: Bacteroidota bacterium (assembly GCA_003567115.1). GTDB lineage: Bacteria > Bacteroidota > Bacteroidia > Bacteroidales > PUMT01 > PXAP01. The sequence goes on along the minus strand of PXAP01000150.1, from coordinate 6,475 downwards.
AATGCCGCTTCCCAGCACCACTATATCCAGGTCTTTTGTGGGGCGTTCAAGGATCATGTCACGAACATAACCACCGATAGCATACAGCTCCGTATCGTTGGCGAAAGCAATTGTGGAAATTAATTTTAATACCGGATCATCCAGAGAAATATTCATATAAACAGGGCAAATGATAATGGTTATTATGGCAAAATTACAATAAATAGATTTTAAATCCTGTAAGATGACTGATTTTGAACAATGGAATGGATTTTGTTGTTACCTGTACAATTCAATGAATTATAATTAAAAAATTCTAATCAAATGATTGAGCATCTTAATAAAGAAACGTTTAAAGAAAAGGTTTTTGACTACGAGAATAATGAGGAGTGGAAATACGAGGGAGATAAGCCTTGTCTTATAGATTTTTATGCGGACTGGTGTCAGCCATGTAAATCAGTTGCCCCTGTTCTGGAGGAACTTGCAGATGAATATGATGATAAAATAGATATCTATAAGGTCAATACAGAAAAGGAAGAGGAACTTGCCGGAATATTTGGAATACAAAGTATACCCTCATTGCTTTTTGTTCCTCAGGAGGGCATGCCTCAAATGGCTCAGGGTGCCCTTCCGAAGGAAACTTTCGAGCAAGCTTTCAAGGAAGTTCTTTCTGTCGAAAAATAAGATATCTTTTGCCTGGTAAAACCGGACGTACGGAGTATTTTTTGATTTTGAGGTCAAAACAGGAATTGACCTTAGTTGTATAACTTAAAAAATATATTATATAATAATTACCAGTATCAGGCAATACAGTCCTGTAAAGATTAACTTAAAAAGAAATTTTAGAATAGAAAGTCCGTGTTTTTCTGGTGGGTGAAAATATATTTTTGACAGAATGTATTTTCAAAGAAAAATTTGAAACAAATTCATCGGTTTAACGTACAGATAATAAAAAGAGAAATAAAATAATTTTAGCCGGGCAGGTAGGTTTAAAAAGAGAATAAAATAATTTTTTCCCAGGCAGGTAGGTTTTTTTTCATGATTTTTGTTAAGTTTTAGGTTGATTTTAGGGTTAAAGGTGGTAAAAAGCCGGAAGTAATTCCGGCTTTTTACCGTTAGGGGGTATAATAAATATTTAATCTTATTATTTTTACAGCAATTAATTTGTAATTACTTCTATTCCTGCCTCTTCCATGCTTTTTGCAAACGGGACAGCAATCTCATTATCTGTTATTATCATGTCGACCTCCGCAAGGCTGCATATCCTGCTGAACCCCCGTCTGCCAAATTTGGTCGAATCTGTAAGAACAATTATCCTTTGAGCTGCTTTTATCATTTGCTGGTTGAGTGTTGCTTCCATTGCGCTGGTTGTAGTGATGCCATAATCCGGATCAATGCCGTCAACACCGAGGAATAGCTTGCTGCAGGAAAAGTTATTCAGTTGATGCTCAGCGTAATGCCCGACAATTGATGATGAACTTTTTCTTACCATGCCTCCGAGCTGAATAATATCTATCAGGGGGTCGCAGGATAATATAAGTGACACATTAAGAGATGCCGTAATCACAGTCAGTTTATCAACAGCTTTGATCTGCCTGGCCAGTTCGATTATGGTTGTTCCTGATGCAATGATAATACTGTCCCCCGGTTCTATCAGACCCGAAGCATATCTTGCAATTCTTTGCTTTTGAGAAACCCGTAGTTTCTCTTTTTCATTTACAGGCCTCTCATTTATATATGGATTGTTGGGGGTTGCGCTGCCATGGGTTCTGAACAGAAGCTTTCTTTTTTCCAGGTGCTTAAGGTCTTTACGGATTGTCACTGCAGAAACTTTAAGTTCGTGGCTCAGGTTAATTACATTCACATAACCCTGTTCCCTGAGTTTATTAAGTATATACTGATGCCTTTCTGCTATGCTTTTGGTCATAACCGGGATTTTTTCAAAAATACTGAAAATTCTTAAAAATTAAACGTAATAAAATGAAATTTAAAGGTTGCGAAATGTTTCGTATTAAAAATATTATTTGTATTATTGTATGGTGATATTTACAATAAGTGTTGTAAATATCCTGATAAACAATATCATAAAATTATTAATATTATTGAAACTAAACGAAACTTGAAGAATGAATGTTTAAGGGGGGATCATGAAAAGGAATTTGATGTTAACCAAATTATCAGGCAGTAAAGAGCCATTTGATTTTATTATAATAGGTGGAGGAGCATCGGGTATTGGGATTGCCCTGGAGGCTGTAAGCCGGGGTTATTCTGCTGTTTTGTTTGAGAAATCAGACTTCGCAAAATCGACCTCCAGTAAAAGCACAAAACTTGTTCATGGCGGGGTTCGCTATCTTGCCCAGGGCAATGTTGCCCTGGTAAGAGAAGCGTGTGTGGAGCGTGGAGTGCTGATGCAGAATGCACCGCATCTGGTCAGAAACCAGTCCTTTATAATTCCGGCTTTTGGGTGGTTTGACGAGATTCTCTATACTGCTGGCTTAACCGTATATGATTTAATGGCCGGGGGTTATAGTCTCGGCAGATCGAAGAGAATTTCAAAAAATGAAGTTTTGAGATGTCTGCCATCTATTGCAGAAAAGAAACTTACTGCCGGTATTTTGTATTATGACGGTCAATTTGATGATTCCCGCCTGGCAATAAATGTTTTGCAGACTGCTTCAAATCTGGGTGGCCTGGTTTTTAATTATATGCCGGTTGAAAGTTTGTTGAAGGCTAATGACGGGAAGCTTATAGGGGCAGAGGTGAGGGATTTACTGGAAGATAAGAATTATGAAGTCAGAGGCAGGGTGGTGATAAATGCAACCGGGGTTTTTGCCGATGAGATAATGCAGATGGACCGGCCCGGAATGAAACCTACCATGCGTCCCAGCCAGGGAGTTCACCTGGTAATCGATAAATCATTCCTGCCCGGCGATGATGCAATGATGATACCCGAAACAGACGACGGAAGGGTTCTCTTTGCTGTCCCCTGGCACGGTAAGGTGGTAGTGGGAACAACAGATACTCCTGTTGATATTCCCTCTCTTGAACCTGTGGCACTCGGGGAGGAAATTGACTTCATATTGTCTACTGCCGGCAGGTATCTTAAAAAAGCTCCTCAAAGAAGTGATGTGTTGAGCATATTTGCAGGTCTGAGACCCCTTGCTGCTAATAATAGCGATAACGGCAAGAAGACCAGGGAAATTTCGAGGAGCCACAAAATAATTATCTCTTCATCGGGATTGATGACCATGACAGGAGGAAAATGGACAACCTTCAGAAAAATGGCTGAGGATATGATTACCAGGGCTGAAAAGGTTAAACGGTGGCATAAAACCCGGTCAAAAACAAGGAAAATGAAAATAAGGGGGTATAAAGAGTCAGTTGATATGAATGATCCTTTTTATGTTTACGGGGCCGATAAGGATTCTTTAATGGAACTTGTCAATGAAAATTCTGAACTGGGAGAGTATCTGAGTGAAAGTCTGCTGATAATAAAAGCACAGGTTGTATGGGCTGTAAGAGAAGAAATGGCTTTTACGGTGGAAGATGTTTTGTCGCGGCGGACACGCTGCCAGCTGCTTGATGCCAGGGAAAGCATCCGGATGGCACCCGAAACAGCGTCCATAATGGCCGGGGAGATGGGTAAAGGTAATGACTGGATTCGGGAGCAGGTATCGGCTTATGAAGAGGTAACAAAAAATTATTTTCCGGAATGACCACCGGATACTATCTCATAAACTAAGAGTAAAAATTATTATATTGCCTGTTTAAATACAAATAATATGGAAAAATTTATTCTGTCCCTTGATCAGGGTACCACAAGCTCAAGGGCTCTTCTGTTTGACAAGAAAGGACATATCCGGTCCGTTGCCCGGAAAGAGTTTACCCAGATCTTTCCAAAACCGGGATGGGTGGAGCACGATCCGAATGAGATATGGTCTTCCCAGGTTGCCGTTGCAGCCGAAGCTGTTTCTAAGCTCGGTATCGACGGAAAAGCTGTTGCCGGTATCGGTATTACGAACCAACGGGAAACAGCTATTGTATGGGACCGGAAAACCGGCAATCCGGTTTATAATGCCATTGTCTGGCAGGACAGGAGGACATCGGGCTATTGTGATAAGCTCAAGCGGGAAGGTCACGCAGGAATGATACGTGAAAAAACCGGATTGGTCATTGATGCCTATTTCAGCGGGACTAAGGTAAAGTGGATACTGGATAATGTGGAAGGTGTGCGCATGAAAGCAGAGAAGGGAGAGCTTGCATTCGGAACAGTGGACAGCTGGTTAGTCTGGAAGCTGACCCGGGGACGCACCCACATTACCGATGTTACCAATGCCAGCCGTACCATGCTTTATAATATCAATACGCTTGACTGGGACAATGACATGCTGGACCTTATGGGTATACCACGCAGCATGCTGCCTGAGGTAAGAGATTCAAGTGAGATTTACGATCACAGTGATACCGCATTTTTTGCCGCCAAAGTTCCGGTTGCCGGAATAGCAGGCGACCAGCAGGCAGCTATGTTCGGGCAAATGTGCGTTGACAGGGGAATGGTAAAGAATACATACGGGACAGGCTGTTTTATTCTGCTCAACACCGGGAATAAGCCCTTTATATCTAAAAATAACCTAGTTACCACTATAGCCTGGAAAATGGGTGATCATATCAATTATGCCCTTGAAGGGAGCATTTTTATTGCCGGTGCTGTTGTGCAATGGCTTCGTGACGGACTGGGTATTATAGGTTCTTCAGCGGAGGTAGAGTCTCTGGCAGCTAAGGTTGAAGATAATGGAGACGTTTTCCTGGTTCCGGCCTTTACCGGTCTGGGAGCTCCTCACTGGGATCAGTATGCCAGGGGACTCCTTATAGGTATAAGCCGGGGAACAAACCGGGGGCATATTGCGCGGGCTGCACTTGAAAGTATTGCATACCAGACCATGGATGTGCTGAATGTGATGAATAAAGATACCGGGATGAATATACGGGAACTAAGGGTAGATGGCGGAGCTGTAGCCAATAACCTGCTTATGCAGTTCCAGGCCGATATACTGGACATACCGGTAGTAAGACCTGAAATAGCCGAAACCACTGCACTGGGGGCTGCCTATCTCGCCGGACTGGCGACCGGGTACTGGAATAGTATTGAAGAGTTAAAAGAGAAATGGGAAATTGACAGAAAATTTACCGGATCGATGGACGGTGAAACTGCCGGCAAATTAAAAATAAAGTGGGCAGATGCAGTTAAACGGGCAGGCTCATGGACATCATAATACAAAATCCCGGTTATCGCTTTTTTAATGATTTATATATTGGATCCGTTAACCTTATTAATATTTTGTGAAGATTATTCAAAACCCGTAAATAACTTTTTGTGAGTACCGGCTAATGAAAATCTGACTATCAATATACTTGACAATGTGTTACATGATCATTATCCGGATATCCGGTGTTTTGATCCTGATAGATCACCCATGTCGTTTATGTAATATTAATGTTAAAAGGTAACATGGGTGATTCGTGCAAATAAATAAATTGTTGTGTAATCTAATTATAAGTCTTTATGGATACTGTTTACCTGTATGAGTTCATAGGTACTGCCGCTCTGGTTCTGATGGGAGACGGGGTGGTTGCCAATACGGTGCTGAAAGATACCAAAAGCCACGGGGCAGGCTGGGTGGTTATTACCATTGGGTGGGGACTGGGAGTTTTCATCGGAGTTGTAATTGCTGCTCCCTATTCCGGTGCTCACATAAATCCTGCCGTTACCCTGGGATTTGCATTTGCGGGAATGTTCAGCTGGTCTCTCGTGCCAGGTTATATTATCGCACAGCTTATCGGCGGATTTTTCGGTGCATCGGTAGTCTACCTTTTTTTCAGAAGGCATATCAATATAACAGAGGACAAGGGCACCAAGCTCGCCGTATTCTGCACCGGTCCCCAGATCCGGAGCTATCCCTCCAACGTTTTCTCCGAGGTTGTCGGCACTTTTGTGCTGGTTTTTACCATATTCCATTTTGTCGAGCCTACTTTTTCCACACCAACCTTAACTGATGTGCCCATCGGGCTTGGATCAATTGGTGCTCTTCCGGTAGCCCTTCTTGTGGTCGCAATTGGTATGTCGCTGGGTGGTACCACCGGCTACGCCATCAACCCTGCCCGTGACCTGGGTCCCCGTTTTGCACACTTCCTTTACCCTATGAATTACAAGGGGGGCAGTGACTGGGCCTATTCCTGGGTTCCGGTATTTGGCCCGGCTCTCGGCGCATTCATCGCAGCGATGATATTTATTGCCATCTGGTGACAGGAGAGCGGAACAGAATTTTCCTGTATTCCCTTCCGGGGAAGTAAACGTAACCGTGCAGGAACCGGAAAGTCTGGTGGGAACAGCCGATCCTTGGTTACAACCAGGTGCTGCCGTTAGAGGGTTGTGACATAATACTTTCCGTAAAGGAGACAGGCGACCCGCTGCTTGCCACCGGCAGGTCCGGCGAAG
>PXAP01000065.1 GCA_003567115.1 Bacteroidota bacterium | reverse complement strand
TACCCAACCCGAAGAGGTTGAATATGCCTGGGAAGAACTGATAAAGGTCAGTAAGAACTTCACCGTTGCAGCATCTTTTGGGAATGTTCACGGCGTTTACAAGCCGGGTAACGTGAAACTTACACCCGAAATCCTCCTGAACTCACAGAAAGTTATCCGGGAAAAGCACGGAACGGGTCCCAATCCTGTTGACTTCGTATTCCATGGCGGATCCGGATCAAGCCAGGAAGAGATCCGTGAAGCTATCAGCTACGGTGTTATCAAGATGAACATAGATACCGATACCCAATGGGCTTTCTGGGATGGTATACGCCGTTACGAAAAGTCTAACCATGACTACCTTCAGGGCCAGATCGGTAATCCGGATGGGCCTGACAAGCCCAATAAGAAGAAGTACGATCCGCGTGTATGGCTTCGTGAAGGAGAAAAGGCCATGGTTGAAAGGCTGAAGGTTAGCTTTGACGATCTGAACTGTGTAAACAGGTTGTAAGCAGGGCCGGGAATAGTTGCAGAAGACATCATCGGGACAGGTATCCCGCTTATCTTCAGGGGGCGGGGTTCAACCCGTCGAGGGACAAATTCCAGCCCATACCGCAGTCACAGTTAGACATGCAGCCCGTCGTGCTGGTTTAGAATCCTGGGTACTAAGTTTATTACACAGAATTATTTAAAAAACCTCAGACAGCACTGCTTGTATTTTTTCCCGCTGCCGCAGGGGCAGGGGTCGTTGCGTCCGGCAGAAGGAAGTGTTGCGGCAACCGGCTCCTCCTTTTGCTTTATCCACTGCATCACGTTGGCGGGTGGCTTTTTGGCCTTCAGCTGCCTGGACATGTAATCCATGCAGGGTTTTGCATGGCCAAAAAACATTTTGTATGCTTCGCAAAGGTAATTGAGTTCGGGTTCACCGTCCTCAGTAGTGCAGAAACGGTGCTTTGGACATTCACCGTGGCACGCGAAGAGGAATTCACAATCCTGACATTTTTTCGTAAGGGCGGTCCTTTTTTCAAGTCCGAACCTGGACTGCCTCTCCATTTGCATCATGTCAAGAAGCGGTTTTTCCCTGATGTTGCCAAGGTAGTAGTCGTGGTACACAAAGTGGTCGCACGAATAGAGGTCGCCGTTATGCTCCATCACCGTGGCATCCCCGCATGTTTCGGAAAAAACGCACAAGCCGGGGTTCTGTTCCCCTACCCAGTTGGCCAGCGATACGTCAAAAAGCTGCACATAGTAGGTGCCCACGTCTTTCCTGACCCACTCATCGAATATGCTGATAAGGAATTTGCCGTATCTGACGGGATCGACCGACCACTGCGTTACCTTTGCCTTTCCCCTGTAGCGGTGATGGACAAGGTGCACATCCCCGTCTCCGGGGTCGGTCGTGTACCTCTCCACAATCGGGATGAACTGCATGAAGCGGCTCCCTATGCTTTTGAGAAAGCGGTAAACCTCAAGCGGATTTTCAGATGTTTTGTCGTTAACCACCGAGAGGGTGTTGAACTCCACATTGTGTTTCTTCAGCAGTCTGACTCCATCCATAACCTTGTTCCACGAGGGCTTGCCGTTTGCTGTAAGCCGGTAATAATCGTGCACTTCCCGGGGACCATCTATTGACAGTCCTACAAGAAAGGTCTTTTCATTCAGGAATTCGCAGAACTCATCTGTCAGCAGCGTTCCGTTTGTCTGTAATGCATTTTCAATTCTTTTTCCCTCTGCATACTTCTGTTGCAGCTCAAAAGCCTTTCTGAAATACTCAACCCCCAGCATTGTGGGCTCGCCTCCCTGCCAGACAAAACTGACAACAGGCACATCCTGTGATTGTATATACTCCTTTATGAATTTTTCCAGCAGGTCATCGTTCAGGCGGTATCCTTTTGCATAAGGATAAAGATTCTTTTTTTCAAGGTAATAGCAATAGGTGCAATCCAGGTTGCATGCAGGCCCTACAGGTTTGAGCATAACCTGGAAGGCGGATCGTTTCATGGGGAAATAAAAATCCATATACAGAGTTCAGATGAATTATAATCAGTACGATATTAAATATTTTGAGTCAGACACTCTTTTTTTTAATAAAGAACTTTTATAGTGCAAAAATATTATAAACTTGATTTTTTCTCATAGCTATTTGATCAAAGTGAAATGTTTAATACATATCACCGCATTAATTATAATTAAATGTATTGAATTATCAGGGCATCTGGTATTCTGAAAATCAATAAATTTAGTGCTTTCAGAAATTACCGGTATTTGTTGTTTCCTGTTGTCATTGAAGCAGGTGCTGCATCCGGTGATGAGCCCCAATCTTTATTCGGATCCGGCCCCATTTCAAACTCCAGAATTCCGCCGGAAACTATTTCTTCATGTGTTATCCATGTTCTGTTGAATGGCCTCCCGTTCAGTTTGGCATTCTGGATATATTTATTGTCACCCGATGCATTGCGGGCTGTTATGGTAAATGTCCTGTTCCCATAATATTCGTCCAGGCTTATTACTGCTTTTTCAAACAGGGGACTGGTAATGGTATAAACCGGCTGGCCCGGTGTGACCGGATAAAACCCAAGTGCACTAAATACATACCAGGCTGACATTTGTCCCATATCCTCATTACCGGGCAGGCCCCATTCGTCTGCCCCGTAAAGGGTTTCCTTTATTCCGCGGGTACGTTCCTGTGTTTTCCACGGTGCGCCGGCATAATTGTAGAGGTAAGCCTTATGATGAGAGGGCTGATTGCCCTGAACATATTGTCCGATCGCCCCGGTCACCCCCACGTACCACGGACCCTCATTCGATGAGGAAGCATAAAAAAGTCCGTCAAGCCTTTCAATAAATTTCTTGCGCCCGCCCATAAGATTAATCAAACCCTGAATATCATGTTTCGGATAAAAAAGATTCTGCCAGGCGTTGCCTTCGGTATAATGACGATGAGGAGAAACCCCTATCCACCATTTGTCCCAGCAGTTGTAGTAAGTGTTGGTTTCAAACCTCACAATCTCAGGGTTTTCCCCGCTGCCGCAAGCAGGCAGCCAGGTTCCGTCGGAGAACCTTGGCCGGTAAAAGCCAGATGACTGATCATAGAGGTTCTGATAATTGTGGGCACGCTTCATCAACTCTTCATAGTCCCCGGTTTTTCCCAGATCCAGGGCAACCTGTGCCAGGGCCCAGTCTGTGTGGCCATATTCAAGAGTTTTGGACACCGATTCTCTTATATCTTCTGCAGTTACATATCCAAGTTTTTTATATGCTTCAAGGCCCGGGCGGCTTCTGTCAGGAATACCCGGTTCAAAGGCATTTTTACGCATTCCCTCATAAGCTTTGGTTACATCAAAATCTCTTAACCCTTTCATATAGGAATCAATTATTGTAGTTGATGCATGATCACCTATCATTATAGGGCTGTAAAAATTCCTGTAGCTTACCTGGCTGGGAATTCTCCCACCCTGCTCATACATGGCCAGGAATGTTCTGATCATCTCTGTCTGCCTTTCAGGTTCAATTATGGTAAAAAGAGGATGAGTAGTGCGATAAGTATCCCATAATGAAAAGTCAACATAATACCTGTAGTCCTTTTCACAGATAATTTTGTCGAGAAAATGGCTGTAATATGCACCGTCAAAATCTGAGAAGGTGCGGGGAAAGAGCATGCTCCGGTACAATGAGGTATAGAACTTTGTTTTATTTATACCCGTTCCTCCACTAACCCGGATTTTACCAAGACTTTCATTCCAGATATCCTCAGCATTTTCCTTTACCCTGTCAAAATCCCATCCTTCCGCTTCTGCCCTGAGATTATTCCTTGCCCCCTCGATACCGGTAAAAGAGATACCTGTTTTTACAATAATCTCTTCATTATCATGGGTAGAATAGCTGACATAGGCGCCAACACCTGAATTTCCACCTGCCTTGCGCTGTTTTTCAATGATCCTGCTTTCACTGAAGGCTCCATAGGAGTCGAATGGTTTATTGAATTCAGCAAAGAAATACCATGTCAAAGGTTCCCGGGAGTGATGTCCGATAACTGTTGTATAGCCCCGGATCTGGTTGTCACCAATTATTTCTATGAATGCATCCTCATTCAGTTCAGGCCATAGCCGTTCCCGGGTAATGTCAATTATTATATGTCCGTTACCGGTTTCCGGGAAAGTGTATCTGTGCAAGCCAACTCGCTCCGTTGCTGTAAGTTCAGCTTTGATATTGTAATCCTGAAGCATTACCATATAATATCCGGGACTTGCCGCCTCCTGGTCATGCGAATAGCGCGACCGGTAGCCATTGTCCGGATCATCCTGTGACCCGGGTACAACGTGCAACGCGCCAACTGTCGGCATCAATGAAATATTTGCATATTTTGCCACGTGACCGATACCGGTTCCGCTCACATTGGTGTGGGTGAAACCTATAATTGTTTCACTGTCCCTGCCATGAGGAACACTGCTGTAAGAATAGCCTTTGTCCCTTATAGCTCCGGTGGAAGGGCTGACCTGGACCATTCCGAAGGGAAGGGCAGCGCCGGGAAAGGTATGGCCGTATGCAGCTGTACCTACAAAGGGATTAACATAATCTGCGGGCTTCACCACAACCTCTTCGGAAGAACAGCTGATAAGGAGGTAAGAAAACAGAATTGATTTAAAAATCAGGAGATGTTTCATGATCTTATGTATTGTTTTTTTGCCCGGCCTCAATCGCCACGCACAAGGCAGCAAAATCACCGATCTTTTCATCCAGAGCTGCCGGAACTATTTTACAGACTTCATTTGCACCCGGAATAACCTCCGCTTCAATTATTTTCCTTGCAGGATCAAGCAACAGATCGCCTAAACGGACTCCCATGCTTCCGATAATTATGAGCTCAGGGTTCAGGATATCAATCAACACTGACAACCCTTTTCCCAGATACCGGCCGCTTTTATTTACGACCTTCAGAGCCAATTCATCTCCCCTTAAGGCCCAATTCACCACATCTTTACCTGTCACTTTACCCGGTTCCCTGTACTGCATAAGCAATTTTTCTTCCCCTGTTTGTTCTTTCAGGCAAAGCAGTTCAAAGGCCATTAACTGGGCAAGTCCCGTACCACTGCAAAAGCCTTCAAATGAACCGCGCTTGTTGTAACCTATGGGTCCCTCATCGGCCAGCCTTATATGTCCTGCTTCACCCCCCAGGTCATTTGTTCCCCTGTAGAGTTTCCCGTTCAGAATCAAGCCGGCACCGAGTCCGGTACCAAAGGTAAAAAATATTACATTCCTGAAACCTTTACCCGCACCATAATGCCATTCGGCCAGTGCTCCTGCATTTGCATCATTTTCCAGAGCTACCGGCAGTTTACATGTCTCACAAAGCATATCAACAATGGGAACATTGTCCCATCCGGGCAGATTGGGAGGAGACAGAATAGTACCTTCTTTTCTGCTGAGAGGCCCGCCACAACATATTCCAACCGCTGAAAGTTTTTCCCTGTTTGCATAATCAAGCAACGTCTCTTTAAAGAATTTAACCGTCGGCTGCCAGTTATTTTTGCCCCTGGTGGTTGGTATCTCTTTCCTTTCGGCAATATTACCCTGATTATCAATTAATAGTATGGCTGATTTTGTACCTCCAATATCAATTCCCGCATACCATTTTTTACTCATAATTAATTTTAAATCAAGTGCTTTTGTTTTTGTTATTCCTTAAACTTTTTGTATCCCATTATAATTTCTTTCATTTCATTGATCTTATCAACTTTAAAATTTTCCTGACACCTTCCCGCTATATTCTGAATCATTCTTTGCTTACCGAAATAGAGGCGGATTTTCATGCTTCTGTCCCATACAGGTAATATTTCCATCTTTGGTGGATATTATCAACCTGCCATCGGCGGCCGAAAGTCCATCGAATACCGGCTGCGAATCCAGAGAATATTCTGCCACTGTTGAACCGTCCTTTGCCGATACAACCTTAAGAATACCTCCCATATGGCCTTCGAGCGCTGCCAGCGGGTCATTTTCCGGAACCAGATCGGGTGTTCCGGCAATGAAAAGATTATCACCTGCAAGCAGCATTGCTTCAATGCGGACATCCACCCAGGATGTCCATAGTGCAGGTTTTGCACGGGTAAAACCCGGACCTTTATCCACGGCTGCATCCTGGTAAATGCTCCACCGTGTTTCCTCAGGTAGTTCCGGCTCCCATTCTATGGGCCTGGGTTCTCCTTCACCCCTGTAAAACAGCGGCTCGTTGTTATTATCGTCGGCAAAAAGCAGGTACCCGCTTCCGGGAAATAACATCGGACTGTGCCTGTTCCTGGTATGGTAGTGCTTCACGGTATAAGTGTTCCTCTCATCAAAAACCAGCATCTGGCCGCTTTTTGGTGCCTGCTGTGCATAATGGAAACTTGGCCATACATGAGAATACATCCACCAGGTGCGGTTCCAGAATGTTTGGTTAAGAAAGCCACCGGTTGCAACCAGCCTCATCCCTGGCATTTTTCTGTATTCCTTTATATCACCCCTCTGTGTGCCCACAAGGGGAACACGCTCGGGTTCAACAACATCCAGGTTCCGGTCAAGCATGGTGCGTCCCATATATATGTACCTGCCATCTGTTGTCAACAGGTCCGACCTGTAACCATCCTTATAAAATGCATAGCTGGGCTCACTGATATCCGGGAAGGGCCCTTCCAGCTTGTTCTGATGTATAATTTTTCCGCTATCCGGATCCAGGGCGTAAAGGTAAATACCATCATCAAGAAAACCTGACCGGCCGGCAGATAAATAAAGAACTCCGTCAAGTATCATTACACTGCCATTAACGGGCCAGGGGGATTCCAGCCGGTCGTAGGAAACGATCTGCCTCTCTTCCGGTGCTGCCCTGAAACGCCATGCCATCTTTCCGTCACCGGCCCTGAGTGAATACACAAATCCGTCACGGGAGCCAAAATAAACATTCCCGTTATGCAGGGTAGGGGGGGAGTCAATCCGCCCTGCCACTGTCTGGCTCCATATCGGCTCGCCGGTTCCAAGTTCAATGCAATGAACGGTTGCAGCATCCTTTTGTACCACATATGCATTGATTCCGTCAACCACAGCCTGGGTAAGATTCCCACCTATCCGGACAGACCAGAGATGGTCAAGACTGGCAGGTATTTTTGACAAAACCGAACCGCTTCGTTTGGCGTTTTGCCTGTAGGTCGGCCATTGATCACCGGCTGATTTGAAATCTTCATCTCCCTTACCAAATGCCGGCCCCTTTTCAAGTCTAGGTGAAGGGTTACTGCGAAATACCTTTGAACTGTTTGTTAAACTTGAAGAGAGGGCAAAAAACCCGTCCATTCTTACTGCCGGGTAACAAAAACATTGATGCGGAGGCACGTAAAACAGGCCGTTGGCAGGAACCATTCCCGTAATGCATGGTCCGCGAAACCAGTTATGCCGTTTATGGTCATCTTTATGAAAATCAAGAAATTCACTCCCACGTTCACCCGTTATCATGAAATTTACAGTCGCCCTGTCGGTGTAACACCTCCTGTGATGGCCCGATTCAAGAACTTTTTGGAGGTTCATCTCTCTTACAAGTTCACCGGTTTTGATGTGCCTGGCATCGAAATGGGGACGCCCTGACCATACTACATCATTAACAACAAACATATCGGGGTTCCTTCCCCTGATTCCTGTACCCGGTCCCTGCCAGATCTCCTCTCCGGTATTTGTGGACAATGCAAGGGTAACTCCCGATTGCATTACCAGTACAGCATCACTATGCGCTATAACGGCAGCAGGCCTCATTTCTGTTGCACTTGACCATAATTCATTCCCTGTCCTCAGATTCAGTGATGTCATGTTCCACCTGGAATGAAAAAACACCTGTTCTCCGGCAGCGCTGAGGCTCCTGTCAATTATTATATCAGCTTCCCTTTTCCAGAGAACCTCACCGTCGCCTGCCCTGACAGCGCTGATTGCGGGCACCGGATTATCAGTCCTGACCAGCAATATGCCATTGAGGAAGATGAATTCAATTACTCCTGCGGTCTCCTCATATGTCCTGATTACATCTCCCGTTGCACCGTCAATTGCACTGATGGGCGCTCCAAAACTAAGGGTTGCATAAAGTATATTACCATCTGCCACCATTAGCCGATCTACATCGGCGGGCTGTGTTCTTAATCTTAACCATGTATTCGGATCATTAACACGTTCTTTATTCCATGCCTGCCATCCCCATTCAGGCAGCGGCCTTTTCCAGAGAAGGATCCCGTTAAATGCGTCCCGGCATACCAGCGACCACTGTGCCGGGAACCGTGCATCAGTGATCCCGATCGGCCCCTCATCGAGAATATAATATAAACGGCCGCCTGCAGACACTATACTTGACAGCCCGGTCTCGATTTCATGGCTTCTCATGTAGCGCGGACCGGCCTCCCACTGAATAT
>PXAP01000179.1 GCA_003567115.1 Bacteroidota bacterium | reverse complement strand
CGTTGCCGTCAGTTGCATATATATCTGTCTGCGCCGGAAGGTTGGTACCGGAATTTATCTCGGTGTACATATCCAGCGGTACCATCTGCGAGTATCTCAGATTCTCCTCTGTATAGGCTTTGTAAACACCCATTGCCAGGGCTTTTTCATCTCCGCCGCCTGTCCATACCTGCTGCCCCTTTTTGGCAATAATCGTTGCAGTGCCCGTGTCCTGACAGAAAGGGAGTACCCCTCCGGCCGAAATTTCTGCATTTCTCAACATGGACAGTGCTACATACCTGTCATTCTCACTGGCTTCAGGATCTTCGAGTATTGCTGCCATTTGCCCGATGTGCCGGGTGCGAAGCATAAATGAACAATCATACATAGCGGCACGTGCCAGTTCAGTCAGGCCTTCCCCGGCTATTACAAGAATCTCACTACCCTCAAATCTGGCAGTTGAAACATGATCTCCGGTTAACAGGTAATATTCTGTAAGGTCTTCACCGGGAGAGAATTGCTGCTGAAATCTGAAACCCTTGGGATACATGGCTATAGGGGGATTTGTAAACTATCCTGCACCAGGAGCGCAGAGCTTTCGATTATGAAATTTTTATTTTTTCGATTAGCCCGATTCATCCCTGTGCCAGGAGCACAGGGATTTTTTGCGATTATTTAAACAATTAATTGATTTCAGCCGGTCCTGTCTATTCAGATCCGAACTCCATAAGATAAGCCTTGATAAAACCGTTCAGTTCACCATCCAGTACCTGCTGTACATTCGAGGTTTCATAATTTGTCCTTATATCTTTCACCATCTTGTAGGGGTGAAGAACATAATTCCTTATCTGCGACCCCCACTCTATCTTTTTCTTTCCGGTCTCTATTTCTTCCCGGGCCAGACGCTGTTTTTCCAGTTCAATTTCATAAAGATGGGACTTCAGAACCTTCATTGCATTCTCCTTATTCTTCATTTGTGAACGTGCTTCCTGGTTTTCAACAACAATACCTGAAGGGTGGTGTCTTAACCTGACCGCCGTTTCAACCTTGTTTACATTTTGTCCGCCTGCTCCACTGGCCCTGTAGGTTTCCCAGGTTATGTCGGCAGGATTGACAACTATATCAATATTATCATCAACAAGCGGCGATACAAAAACCGACGCAAAGGAGGTATGTCGCTTATGATTGGCATCGAAAGGTGAAAGTCTTACCAGCCGGTGAACGCCTGATTCACTTTTCAGATAGCCATATGCATAATCCCCGGTAAATTCAAAGGTTGCGGTTTTTATACCTGCCTCCTCACCAGCCTGGTAATCCAATTGCCTGACCGTGTAATTATTTTTTTCACCCCACCGCAGATACATCCGCATCAGTATGTCTGCCCAGTCGAGGCTTTCTGTGCCCCCGGCACCGGCATTAATTTTTAAAATGGCCCCGAGTGCATCTTCCTCATTGCTTAGCATGTTGAGAAATTCCAGGTTTTCTACCAGGGCCAGTGTTTTTTTGTATTGCCCTTCTACCTCCTCTTCGGAAGATTCTCCCTCCTGAAAATAGTCAAATAATACTTCCAGGTCATCCAGTGCGGAACGGACCCCGGCATATCTTTCAGTCCAGTTCTTTATGGAAGAGATTGATTTTAATTGTTTTTCAGCTTCCCTGGGATTATCCCAGAATTTCGGATCACGGGTTTTCTCTTCTTCTTCCTCTATCTCAATTAGTTTCCGGTCGATGTCAAAGATGCCTCCTCAGCGCATCGGTGCGCCTCATAAGATCCTTTATGTTGTCTGTGGTTATCATATTTTCAGAATTTTTATTTGTTGATTAACTTTTATTAACTTCTGCATTAGGCGCTTAAAATTCAACCTTTTGCTTTTTTTGGCAAAATATTATTCAAACCTCTTTGGTTCCGGCTCGTCCAGGCCAGGTTATTCTATTAGGGGCTGTACTGCCTGGTATTCGGGACCTTTTATGTAACTTTTTATTGGGGGCATATATTGCCCGGTATACAGTTACCGGTAAAAAATACCTTTGCCCGCAGATATCTGTTAATCTTTCATATTATCAAGAACATTGCTGATTAGCTCGTTTTCATAGCCTTTGCTACTGGCAAAACGGTGCAGCTTTGCCTTAAGCTGCAGGTTATCTTCAGCCGAAACAGACTTTTGCTTTTTCAGAAGTTCTTTTTTTAAAACTTCTGTATACTCTTTATCATCAATCCTTCTTAATGCATCGTCAATAATATTTTTGGCGATGTTCTTCCTTAATAGCTCGTACGAGATTTTTATTTTTCCCCATTTGTTATTACGAAACTTTCCCCCGGCAAACATTCGTGCAAACCTCCATTCATCAATAAAATTATCTGCTGTAAGCTGATTAATTATTTTTTCAGTGTCTCCGGAGCTTACACCCCAGTCAAAAAGCTTTTTTCTTACATCATAACGGCACTTTTCTTCATCAGCACAAAGTTTACGTGCTTTTTCAAGTGCCTCGGCATGATTGATGATCTTCTTTGAACTCATTACTATCAGAAAAGGTTATTAAATATAAACAAAAAAATAATTTCACCCTTCAAACAAAACCTGCCCCCCGTCCTTAAAAGTTTAATTGTACAAACATCCGTAACTTATAACCAAAAAATACTAATTCAGCAAAACGGCCCTAACCATACGGAATTTCCCGTTAATGTCCTTTCTTATTTCTATTTTGGAAAACATCTGCCTTTTTAATAACATTTCAACCTCTTCAGATTTGTTTTCATTTATTTCAAAAAAGACCCTGCCTCCCGGGTTAAGTACCTCACGGCCCAGTTGTGTAATTACTTCATAATAGATCAGTGCATGACTGTCAGGCACAAACAATGCGGCCGGGGGTTCATAAAACAACACATTTTTTTCAATAAGCTGTTTCTCCGATTCAGTTATATAAGGGGGATTACTTACAATTATATCATATTTTTCTGATTTAACAATAACCGGGTTAAAAATATCTTCCACAATAAATCTGACATCAGCACCCAGCCTGACTGCATTTTTTTCTGCCAGGTGAATTGCTTTTTCAGATACATCGGTTGCCTTAATCTCTGAAAGCGGAAGGTTAAGAGCAAGTGCAACTGCCATACAACCGCTTCCTGTTCCGATATCAAGAATTTTCTCTGATTTGGTTCCGGTATCGTCAATAACCCATTTTACAAGCTCTTCAGTCTCCTGACGCGGTATCATTACCTCGGGTGAAACCTCGAGATTAAGACCATAAAAACATGATTTGCCCAGGATATATTGAATCGGTTTGTTACATTGTAACTGGTTTATGACCTCTTTTATTTGAAAAAACTCATAATTGGATAATTTTGTATCATTGTGTAAAATTAAATCTGTTTTGGAAAAATTCATAAGATGCTCAAAAATAAGCTCTGTTAAACTCCGGATCTCCCGATCCGGGAAATAATCCCTGAGTTCATCCAGAATTATCCTCTTTGCATCATAAACAGTAAAAGATTTCGGATTCATTTTTCAAAATTTAAATTTCCCGCACAGAACGATCATACACACAAATTAAAAAAAATATTGATGCCCCCCTATACAAAAGATGAAAAATTTATGAGGCGCTGCCTTGACCTTGCTGTTCAGGGCAAGGGACAGACTGCTCCAAATCCGATGGTCGGATCGGTTCTGGTTCAAAATAATTTCATTATAGGAGAAGGTTTTCACAGGGCTTACGGAGAGCCCCATGCAGAGGTCAATGCCATAGGTCATGTGGTCAACCCTGAATTATTAAAAAATGCAAGCCTTTATGTTAATCTTGAACCGTGTACTCATCACGGCAAAACGCCTCCCTGTGCAGATATGATCCTGGAAAAACGGATTCACAGGCTGGTGATAGGCACATCAGACCCCAACCCTCTTGTGGCCGGCAGAGGCATCAAGCTCCTGCGGGAAAATGGCGTTCAGGTAACCCCGGGGATCCTTGAAACTGAATGCAAGGACCTCAATAAGCGGTTTTTTACCTGGCACCTTCTCAAACGCCCCTGGGTAATTTTGAAATGGGCACAATCAGCCGACAGGTTCATTGATCTGGAGAGACCGCCAGGTGCTCCCATAGGACCAAATTGGATAACTTCCGAAACAGCCCGGACTCTTGTACATAAATGGCGAACAGAAGAACAGGCAATACTTGTTGGTAAAAATACCGTGCTGAAAGATAATCCGCGATTAAATGTAAGGTTCTGGACAGGAAAAGACCCGTTAAGGATTGTAATTGACCGCTGTCTGAAACTTGGCAGACATCACCATATTTTTGATAACAGTCAGGAAACCCTTATATTTACTGAAAAAATTCCTTCCGATTCGGGGGTAGTGGATAATCATCAAAGAAGAAAGAAAACCACTCCACAGGTAATAACGCCGGGCCGGGTAAAGACCAGATATGCAGCAATTGATTTTGACAATACCGCCGAACTTCAGATGCTTGACTACCTCTACAAAAACAATATCCAGTCACTTATAATTGAAGGAGGAGCATTTACGCTTACCCGGTTTATAGAAAAAGGGTTATGGGATGAAGCCAGAATATTTACAGGTCCGGCAATGTTTAAAGGCGGGGTTAAATCACCCGAAATAACGGGTAAATCAAAAAAGTGCCTGAAGATTGGCAACAGCTTGCTGCAGATAATATACAGATAAACCGGAATATCAGTTATTGTAATTTTGCCTCCCGGGCAATTCACAGGAGAAGAAAAGCTTTAGCCCGGGGGTAAGCCACGAATCTGTAGTTCGATAGCAGGTCAGGACAAGCTTACATGAGAGATCAAAGAGGCGAGATAATTGATCGGCTTTTAATTTTCAGATGGTTAAGTTTGCATTGATTATCTTTTTTAAGTATTTTTGGTTATTGAATTACTTAAAAGATGCGATCATGAGATTCCTTAAAATGATAATCATTTTATTATGTTTTTCTCCGCTGCTTTTTGCACAGCAGGATAATAATCCGATGGGTAAAACATGGGTGGTCTTCATTGAAAACTCCGACTACGTCTCCTTCGCCAGTCTGACCGGACCAACAACCGACATAGAACTCATGAAAAGCTCATTGCAGGGTTATGTTACAGACCGTATCATTCACCTGAAAAATCTGACCAAACAGGAGATGGAGGATCTCTTTTCCACCGAGCTCCGTGACCTGGTTATTGAAAACCAGGTAAATGCAATAATGGTATGGTATGCGGGGCATGGCAAGTTCATAAATGACGTAGGTTACTGGATCCCGGTGGATGCAACCCTTGATAATGAATTTACCTATTACAACATCAACTCTCTCCGGGAATCACTTAAAGAATATTCAGAATCTGTAACCAACACACTCGTTGTTACCGATGCCTGTGAATCGGGACCTACCTTTTACCAGGCGATGCGAACCATCCCCACCGACAGAAACTGCAGCGAACTTTTTGCATCACCGTCAAGATCTTCGCAGGTACTCACTTCATCAGGTTATGAATTTGCCACCGATAATTCGGCATTTACAATGACATTTGCCAGCACCCTGGCCAACAATCGGAACCCCTGTCTGCCTATTGAAAATATCGTCACCCAGGTCACAATAGCAGCTTCCCGCAGCAACCAGGCAAGGCCGCGTTTCGGGACTATCGCCGGACTCGAAGATGAGGGAGGTACATTCTTTTTCGTGACAAAGGATCAGTGATTCCGGTCAAACAAAATAACCTTATGAAAGGCACTATTTTAAACTTTCAAAAAAGGACCAGTTCATCATACCGTGTATTGGTCCTTTTTATTTGTTTTTGCCTTGTGCCGGCAACCAGGGCAGTGCCGCAAACTTACTTTTTTGACAGTTACGGGGTTGCTGACGGACTGGCGCAGTCAAAGATCTATGATCTTATTCAGGATGACAGGGGTTACATTTGGATGGCTACTGCAGCAGGTGTTTCGGTATTTGATGGTGCTGCATTCAGAAATTACACTGTGGCAGACGGATTATCTCCCGGAAGTGCAAGATCTGTATTACAGGACAGCAGAGGTAAAATATGGATAGGCCATAATGACGGCCATCTCTCAATCTACAATGGAAAAGAATTTGAAATTCCGGATACTCTTGAGAATGTGCTTCGCAGAGATATCACCTCATTTATTGAAACCGAAAAGGGAGAGTTATGGATTACTTCCGAAGGCAGCGGAGTGGTAAGAATCAGCAACCCCCATGACAACCATTCAGAATTTATCTACGAACACTATAGCGGCGGGACCATTAGTCCCAGAATCTACAATTCCCACTCAGGAAGGGATGGCAATCTCTATTTTGTAACCGATATGGGTATAAGTACATATAATGAAGCTGAAAATATCTTTGAGCCCTACCGCCCCGAATGGCTGCCCCGTTATTTCAGCATCATCTGTATGTTTGAGGACAGCAGAAATAACCTCTGGTTTGGAACCTATAACGGTGGTTTATACAAATACAACACCAGGTCAGGTGAATTTACCATATATGATGTGCGGGACGGACTGGCACATAACTGGATAAGCTGTATTTCAGAAGACAGTCGCGGCAGCATATGGGTCGGCACCTGGGGGGGAGGTATTACCAGAATAAATGATGAGGGACTGAAATCATATGATGCATACAACGGACTGACCGACAATATTATCCGGACTATAACGGAAGATAAGGAAGGAAATATTCTGATAGGGACTAACGAAAACGGTCTTGCAATATTCAAAGGGGAGCATTTTATCTCATATCAGTCCGGTGACGGACTGGTTGATCCTCAAGTATGGGCAATTTACCAGGACAGCAGCAAGAGATACTGGATCGGCACCCAGGGGGGAATCTCTCTTATTGATCCCTTCGTCCCTACAGAAGAAGCTTTCTCCAATTTTGAGAGATTTGATGATTTTTCTCTCGAAAGAGTACGTTTTATAAAAGAAGACCTTAACAACAACATTTGGATAAGCACAGATCTGGCAGGAATTGGAATGTATGAAAATAAAACAGGCAGATTTAAATATTATACACTGGATTTTATTACCCTTGATCTTCTTCCGCCGGCTTCCCCGAATCCTACTGCTCTGGAAATTGACCGGAAAAACAACCTTTGGATAGGACATAATTCCGGTGTTTCATGGTATAATGTTGACACCGGTGAAAACGGTCTTTTTACCCAGGGAGCAGGAATTGCCGGTAACGATATATCTTCGCTTTACTACGACTCCCGCGGTGTGCTGTGGGTCGGTTCCTCAGGCAGAGGAATTTCCACCATATCGGATAATATGGAAATCAGCCCGGTCGAACTTGAAGTGGAATTTACCCCCCTCTGTATGACTGAAGACCCGTGGGGAAACATCTGGATAGGGACTGAATCACAGGGAGTGATAGTTACCGACGGCGAAAATATCCTGATGAGACTTGATGAGGCGGCCGGCCTGCTTGGCAATTACATAAGTCTTATCATCGCTGATGATGACAATATCTATATTGGTGCCAGCAGAGGGCTTAACAGATACAATTTGAAAGAAGAAAAAATATATACATATACCCGCAGAAATGGTTTTACCGGTATAGAAGCTGTGAGAAATGCAGGCTTTAGGGACAATCAGGGCAACCTGTGGTTTGGTACTGTTCAGGGAGCTATGGTTTACAATCCCTCCGCCTGCAGAGAAGAATCACCCGAGCCCCCCACGCATCTCACCGGCCTCAGGGTAAACTACATCGACAGAGAGATCATAGACGGCCTTCAGTTTGGACACCGGGAAAACTCCATAATATTTGATTACAACAGCATAAGCTTTACCAACCCTGATGCAGTCCGTTTCCAGGTAATGCTTGAAGGCGCCGATCCGGACTGGAGACCGGTAACTACCGAGAAAACCGCTATCTATCCGGGACTCTCTCCCGGGCGGTATGAATTCAGGTTGATGGCCTCAAACAGTCAGAATGTATGGAATACCGAACCTGTCAGCCTGAGTTTCAGGATCAGGCCGCCCTGGTATGCGAGCTGGTGGGGTATAACCTTATTTATAGTTGCCGGCATAATTATAATAATCATATATATAAAAATCAGGGAAAGAAAGCTTGTGCAGGAAAAACTGATCCTGGAAGAGAAAGTGGCCTGGAGAACCAGGGAAATCTCAGAAAAGAACGAACTACTGGCCATGAAAAACAAAGATATTACCGACAGTATAAATTATGCCAAAAGGTTGCAGAATGCAATACTTCCCTCTGAAGAGATTCTCAGGGACAGCTTCGTTCTGTTCAGACCAAAAGATATTGTAAGCGGTGACTTTTACTGGATTATGTCCATTAACGGAACCGACCTTATGGCTGCGGTAGATTGTACAGGTCACGGTGTACCGGGTGCCTTTATGTCAATTATTGGCCATAACGGGCTGAACAAGATTGTTAAAGAGTTGAACATCGACAGGCCGGGGAATATCCTTGATAAACTAAATGAAGAAGTATACCTGACTCTTCATCAAAATATTGAGGTAAGTGAAGATGTGAATGACGGGATGGATATGGCGTTAATTTCATATAAAAGTGACTCCGGAATACTTCAGTATGCCGGCGCCTATAATTCATTGTACTTTATCAGGAATGGAGAATTTACAGAATACAAAGCCGATAAGGTTGCGATCGGTCACTCCCTGACTAACAAAAAATTCAGGAATCATGAGATAGAGGTTGAAAAAGGCGATACAGTTTATATCTACTCCGACGGCTTTGCCGATCAGTTTGGCGGGGATCACGGGAAGAAGTTCATGACCAAAAACCTGAAACGCCTGCTGGTGGAAATTAACCATAACACTATGGCCGATCAGAAAATCATTCTGGAAAAAACACTGCTGGAATGGATGGGAAATTATGAACAACTTGATGATATTCTGTTAATTGGCCGACGTTTCTGAAATATAAATCTTCAAAGTCAACCACCGGTACCGAAAAATGAGAGAAAAATCATTTAAGTTTTACTTTATTTTTTTAAAATGCTCTGTTTCGCGAATATCCCCGCTATAACTCAGGGAAGAAAGAAGAAGCCTCTCATCCGGGATTTCCCGGTGAGGGATAAGCGAATGCGGGTTTAAGAGATTTTAAGAGATCAGTTTCAGTTCGTTTCAAGCATCCGGAACAGTTCGTCAAGCCTTGGTGTCAAAATGATCTCTGTACGGCGATTTTTGCGTCTGGCCTCAGGTGTATCAGAAGGGTCAACCGGCATATGTTCTCCCCTGCCGGCAACAATCAGCCGCTGCGGATCGATATCTGTATCATCAAGCAGAATACGCACTATCGATGTGGCCCGCAAAACACTTAAATCCCAGTTATCATTCATCCTGGCACCCGGTATTACAGGAACGTCATCGGTATGCCCTTCAATCATAACATTTATATCGGGATTATTTTCCAGAACCTCTGCCAGATCCTTCAAAGCCCTGACACCATCGGGATCAACCACGGTGCTGCCTGTCTGGAACAACAACTGCTCTTCAAGGGAAACATACACCTTACTGTTCTTCTCATAAACGCTCAGACCCTGCCCCTCAAAACCCCGCAAGGCCGTAGCAATCGTTTCATGCAGAGCATTAACCAGTGAATCCTGGCGGGCCAGAATATTTTCAAGTTCAAGCAGCCGCTCATTTCTTTCTTCCAGGTTGAAAGACATTTTTGTGAGAACCTTTTCTTTTTCCCCGATATCATCTTCCATCTCCCTGAGCCGGTCTTCACGGGCTATAAGGTCTTCCTGTGTTTCCTGAAGCTGCTGCAACAAACGTGTGGTTTCACGGGCACTCCCCTCCAATATGGATTCATGCGCTTCCTGCAGATCG
This sequence comes from Bacteroidota bacterium, assembly GCA_003567115.1. Classification (GTDB taxonomy): domain Bacteria; phylum Bacteroidota; class Bacteroidia; order Bacteroidales; family PUMT01; genus PXAP01. The sequence continues at coordinate 20,187 of PXAP01000179.1, read as the reverse complement.
CTCAACTGACGTTTCATTCTCTCCAGCTCTGAGGTAGCGTTTCTCAACATCACAGCCCTTTCGGTACTGTCATTTATAAGTTCTTCAACCTCCTTACCCATAACCGATAGCTGTGCCTCCAGCTCAGTGAGCTTTACATCCATACTTTTGTTTTCAATTAAAAGCGAATCACGTTCCTGCTCAGCCAGGTCTTTTTCACCCAGCACCTCCTGAAAATGGCTGGCAGGAACACAGGAAACTGCCAGCAATAAAACTATAGAAACACGAAGAGACTTTAATAAAAATGTCATGTCTTTATCTTTATTTACAGATTAAACTATCAACTGTCTATCTTATTGTCAAAATGTCAAAAAATACTCTGTCAATAAACTTTTTCCCGGTTATAACGTTAATGTTAATAAAAAAGCAGATTGATTTTTAAGTTTAATTAAATAGCCCCTGAATACCAGACCATACAGCTCCGCAAAGAATAAAATTAAAAAATAAGTTACATAAAATCGCCGGATACCGGGAAATATATTCTTTAACGCAATAACATAAAAAAGGTTATATAATAAGTTAAACTAACAGTCAATAATGGAAGATCAGGAAAAAAACGATAATTGTGCCAATCTTATTATTACTTTTGTATCCGGTTCCATTATTACAGATGTTTTAAAGGCCATCTGACAGAATAATGACAAAGCATTAAGGTAAAAAGTTAAAGGTTGCACTGCAAATCAAAGGTTGCAGCACAAACTAATCGATTTATGATTCAGCACTACATTTTAAATAAATTTATAATTCGATGAACATTAATGGTCATAAGCTAACTTACTTTTTGGTCATATTATAAAAAACCATTAGGTTTGAATATCTGTTTACCACAAGCACTAAATGAAATCACGAGAAATAAAATACCAGTTCCTGGATAAGATTGACTACCCCTCTGATCTTCAGAAACTGAATCCCGAAGATCTTATAAAAGTAAGTGAAGAGCTCAGGGAATTTATAATCGATGTGGTATCTTGCAATCCGGGGCATTTCGGGGCAAGTCTGGGTGTTGCAGAACTTACGGTAGCACTGCATTATGCTTTTAATACCCCGAAAGATAAAATTATATGGGATGTCGGACATCAGGCCTATGGCCATAAAATACTCACAGGCCGCCGCGATGTTTTTCATACCAACAGGAAATATAAAGGTATAAGCGGTTTTCCAAAACTTACAGAGAGTCCTCATGATTGTTTCGGAGTGGGCCATTCTTCCACGTCGATTTCTGCAGCACTTGGTATGGCGGTTGCTTCAAGGCTGAAGGAAGAAACTGAAAGACAGTTTGTAGCTGTAATTGGTGATGGCTCGATGACCGGTGGACTTGCATTTGAGGGTCTTAATAACGCAGGAATTCAAAATTCCAACCTGCTTGTTATTCTCAATGACAACAACATAGCAATTGACCCTAATGTTGGAGCTCTTAAGGAATATCTCCTTGATATAACAACTTCGCAAACATATAATAAAATAAAAGATGAGCTTTGGCACCTGCTTGGAAAGATAAGAAAACTCGGACCCAAAGCAAGGGAGGCTGTTCAAAAGATAGAACATGGATTGAAAACAGCATTGCTTAAGCACAGCAATCTTTTTGAATCTTTGAATTTCCGGTACTTCGGTCCTGTAGACGGGCATGATGTAATTTATCTTACAAGAATTCTTAAAGATCTGAAGCAGATTACGGGACCAAAGCTTTTGCACATAAGGACTGTAAAGGGTAAAGGTTTCCCCCAGGCTGAAAAGAATCAGACCATCTGGCATGCACCGGGACTCTTCAATAAAAATACAGGCGAGTTGCTTAAAGTAAAATCAGATACGCCCGTTCCTCCGAGGTATCAGGATGTTTTCGGACATTCAGTTCTTGAACTGGCAGAAAAAAACCATAAAATTGTTGGTATTACACCTGCAATGCCATCAGGTTGTTCACTCAACCTGATGATGAAAAAAATGCCTGAAAGGACCTTTGACGTTGGTATTGCCGAACAACATGCCGTCACCTTTTCTGCCGGACTTGCAGTCAAGGGTATGATTCCCTTTTGCAATATCTATTCATCCTTCATACAAAGGGCATATGACCAGGTAATACACGATGTAGCCCTTCAAAACCTGAATGTGGTATTCTGCCTCGATCGTGGGGGCCTGGTGGGTGACGACGGAGCCACACATCATGGATTTTTTGATCTTTCCTTCATGCGCAGCATACCTAACATTACCGTTTCCGCACCAATGAATGAGGAAGAGTTGAGGAACCTTATGTACACTGCACAACTGAAAAACAAAGGCCCTTTTGTTATACGCTATCCGCGGGGCAGGGGGGTCATGGCCGACTGGCAGAGGGCGTTCAGAGAAATTACGGTGGGCAGGGGAAGAAAACTTCGTGATGGCACTGAACTGGCTATACTCAGCATCGGGCATCCCGGCAACTTTGCAGCCTCGGCCTGCAAAAAGCTTGAAAAAAATAATATCAGTGTTGCCCATTTTGATATGCGATTTTTAAAACCTCTGGATGAAGAATTACTTCATTCTGTTTTCAAGAAATTTACAAAAGTAATTACTGTTGAAGATGGCATAATAACAGGTGGATTTGGATCGGCAATACTGGAGTTTATGTCAGATAATAACTACCAGGCAAAGCTGGTCCGCCTTGGCATCCCCGATAAATTTACCGACCAGGGAACCCTGGCTGAACTTTATGCCGAATGTGGATTTGATGAAGCAGGTATTATGAACACGGCCATGAAACTGGCCGGCAAGCGAATTCTTTCATCTACCGGCTGACCATAAGCGGTAAAAGATTCTGCTGAAGAACAACCGCGGCCTTAAATACATATTAAGCCCTCTGTAAAACGCAGGATATCCGATACAACCCTTTCGGGGAAAATTTTTGTGTATTCAGTTGCAATTATTTATATTCGCAATTCTGTAATCGGCATGATTAATGCCCGGGTGGCGGAATTGGTAGACGCGCTGGTCTCAAACACCAGTGGCAGTAATGCCGTGCCGGTTCGACCCCGGCCCCGGGTACAAAATCACACAGGCCTTTCGGGCAAAGCCCGGCCGGGGCATGACCGCACCCAAAGGACTCCGATTTTAACAATAAATTAAAAAGAAAAGACCGGAAATTATTATTTTGAAAAGAAAAATTTGAAGCTTTCAAGGTACTCCACAGTTTTCCGGGGAATGTGCAAAAGAATACAAATATAAAGTATAAGACTCATAAGCCACAGAGCCGAAATATTAAACCATATAGTATCTACGTATATGTTATTGAACTTTTTTACCGGAGCATAAAAATGAGCTCTGCCCCAGTTTGACTCCGGAATAAGATAAATGGGATCCTTTTTTTGTACAAGCCGGTCATCAGTTTTATAAATAAAATCCACCTTATGCCGGTTCAGTACAATATCCGCCAGAGCCTTGTTATGATAATCACTTCGCAATTCATAAAGGGCATCACTTCCCATTTCGGCCTGCATTTCCCTGTATCTCCTGTCCCTCTCCGAAGCAGTTTCCCGTGCTAATTCCACAAAGTGAATCCGCAGGTATACAAGATATCCTTCAGCCTCTTCAGCAACCATTCCACTGAATTCATCAATATTGATGTTATGAATATATTGAAAAGGCATGTGACCATACGAGCTTTGCAGATATTCAATTTCATTCCGGAGGATTCTCAGGTTGGTTTCCGTTTCTTCGATATTCTGATTTAAATCAATATTGTTTTCAATACGCTCCACCTTGCCAAGCAAACGGGGAATCAGAAATGAGGCCTTGAACGAAGCATCACTGTTTTGCTGTTCAATATCGAAAAAATGCTTCTGAAAACGGTTTTTGCCAAACTGTTCGACAGCCAGAGCCTCAAAAGACCATCTTGATGCCATAAGATCCCCTACCAGCGGGACATAAACCTTATCGGTAACACTGTCATGCAGATCATCAAATTCTACAACCACTCCCCCCAGCAGCAACTGGGGAACCAGCAGGAAAGGAATAAGAATATATATGGTAACCACAGAATTAAAGGCCGATGATATAAAAAGGCCGAGCATATTTGCAAAGCAGGCTGTACTGAAAAGTATTAACCAGTAAGTGAAAGTCATGCCCTTGATCTCCATTATTAAACTCCCTATAATGACAAAACTGATCATCTGGATTGCAGAGAGCATAAAAACCCAGACTATCTTCGAATTAAGATAACTAAACCAGTTCAGGTTAAGTAATGATTCCCTTTCAAGAATTTTCCGGTCCTTAATAATTTCTTCCGCACTGATTGACATTCCAATAAATAATGGCACAACAACCGCCATGAACAAAAAAGGAGGGAGATTTAAATTCTCGGCAAAAATATATTCTCCGTTATGAAGATATCTGATAAAATAACTCATAATAAAGGCAAGAAGAGGAGCCTCAAGCAAACTAACCATAAGATACTGACGGTTACTGATCTTAGCACGAATATTCCGGATACTGAAAACAACAAATTGCTTCTCAATACTGGGCAGGGAAAACATATTTGGAGGAAGAATGCTCTTTACAGGTCTCTTTTTATTATTCCCGGCAGCTATTTTTTCTTTGTAATGGTTATACCATTCTTCCGGCTGCACTTTCCGTTTTTGGGTATGGTGTCCCGTATGATCTATTTCCTTTGCTTCTATTATTTTCAGTATCTGCTCAGAGTGAATATTGCCACAACAGGGGCATTCAGTCTGTCCGGGATTCACATGACCACTAAGCGTTTTAAAATATACAAGAGCTTCCAGTGGATTCCCGTTATAAATCGGATACCCTCCTTCATCTATGATCCAAAGCTTATCCAGTTGCTTGAAATTATCAGAAGAAGGCTGATGAATATTGGCAATTACCAGCTTACCTTTAATTGCCTGTTCTTTAAGCAGAGCCATTACCATTTCCGAATCAAGAGAAGAAAGCCCGGAAGTAGGCTCATCAATGAAAAGAATAGAAGGTTCCCGCATTAGTTCCAAACCGATATTAAGCCTTTTTCTTTGTCCCCCGCTTATATATTTATTCAAAGGATTTCCTACTCTAAGATCTCTTATCCCATCCAGTCCGAGATCGGTAAGCACTCTTTCTATAATTTCAATTATCTTTTCCTCCTTGAGATTCCCGAAACATAATTTTGCATTATAGTAAAGATTTTGATAAACAGAAAGTTCTTCTATAAGCAAATCGTCCTGAGGGATAAAACCAATCTGACCCTCAATTTTTCCAGCCTCCTTATGTATATCAAAATCATTAATCAATATCTTTCCCTTCCGTGGCTTCAGTTTACCATTAAGAATATTCAAAAGGGTTGACTTCCCGGAACCACTAACCCCCATGATCCCGATAAGCTGACCGGATTCCTCCGAAAAGCTGAAGGGACGGATACCGTTTTTACTTAAAGGATAGCGGTATTCGATATCCCGGGCTGTTAAAGCAATCTTTATTCCCTGGGAAACGCGAAAAAAACTTGATGATATTTCGGAATAGTATACCGGATCTATATTGTCTCCCCTTATAATCCCCCCGCGGTTAAAAATGTAGAACTTATCATTTGAAACCGGCCGTCCTTCAAAAGTAAGCTTATCATTGCCTTTATAACGGAAAATAAAAATACCGGCACTCCTTATGAATAGTATAATAATCTGTCCATCAAGTTTTTCTCTTTCTATAAGACCTTCCCGGCTGGTTGTTTCAGGTTTATGCCGTTCAATCCATTCACCTTCAAGCTCCTCGGTGGAAGTTTCTGATGGCTTTTTTATTATCAGTAAATTATTCGGGTCAATCTTGCCGTGTTCATTTCCCAGGACAAAAGCCATTGCATCTTTTACCTCCTGCGATGAAATATTGAAATTGTCGGAAACCGTCAATATAGATTCACGCTCAGAATCTGTTACTATATAATCTTCATCAACAAACTCCAGCAGCCTTAAAAAAACAATTATCCGGTCGTTCTTATGCAATTCACGTGTAATCTGCTGACAAATATTGATCAACTGGGATTTCAGCCATGAACCGTCAGATGCTTCATCTCCTGATTCCTTCGCCTCACGGATATAAAAATCAAAATAATCATCAAAAAGCTTAAGGTATTCAGCAGCTTCTGAATCATTGAGATGCTGACGGATATAGGAAAGTAAAACCGAACGGCCTCTTTCAGAAACCTTTTTATCATTCAGATTGGCAACAAGTGCAAACAAATGAATCAATGCATTTAAAATTGATTCACTCATTATTTATTCATGTTTTAATTTTAACAGCCTTGTGTATTCCCGGTACCGGTAATAAGTCGGGAATTTCCGGAATGCATAATTACAAAGATATTGATACATTTATATATGACACTCCTATAGTTGAAATCATTATAAAAAAGCCGGCAAATAAGAATCATGCCAGCTTTTTATTAATTATGCCCGGATTATTATGTTATTATTCCTGACCTCAGCTGCTCAATCTTTTCAGAAAAAGTATCAATTTGCTGACTTGTCATTGGTGACTGCAAATCATTAATAAAATCATATATTTCATCCAGATCCTGATAAAGCTCATCAAAAATACTGTCATCTCTGTAATCTTCCATAAGTGCGAGAAGATTTCCCAGTGGCTCATCCTGCTGTAAAATTATATCAGTAATTTCAGTATTATCCCTTGCTCCGATTGCAATTTGCGAAGTCAGATACATCCCCTCTATCCAGCTTCCTGTCATAACCAGCAAAGAGAGATCATCCCTGCGATTATCATTCAAAAATATCCAGGTATCGTAGAAAGACTCCGCAACGATATTTATCAGAGAATCTTTCTCATCAAGGTTTCTCTCCACCCGCTGTACAAAATACTGATTAAATGATGTGGAAATATTAAGCTCATCGATCAGCTGCTTACTTACCTGCAGATACCTTCTTATATCCTGCTGCATTTCATATACGCTGGCATAACTCAGATCGGCGCCATAAACTCCAAGATTAAGTGCTTTGCTGCTTCCGGTAAAATACCTGTCCACATTTGATGTGGGATTTGAAATCCCGAGAATATAAGGTGCTCCGGCACGCTGCAGTAATTCAACAATCTCTACAGAGGTTGGGATCGGAAGATCATCAGGTTCTTCAACTGTTTGAGTAACCAGTTCATCTCTTTCCCTGTCTTCGGCAACGGTCCGGGACTCTCTCTCCTGCCTGCTGCCACAGGATGACCCCAATAATATAATGACGCCCGGAAGAATAAAGAATAGATTACGATATACTTTATAAGCCTTCATATGGATAATTTATGGTTAATAATTTAATAGCCGTAAAAAACAAACTTTCAAATATACTTTAAATTTTTTCAGTCAAAATTACACACAGACGAATGAAAAAATTTAATGTTAAAGCGAAGCGGTTCATCCTGTAAGCCAAAATTTTGTTACATGTTTTAAATAAAATTTTCGCTTTTTTTTACAGGTTAAATATACAATAAAAATATATGGTTGTAAAATGTACCAAGCTCAAATTTTTGTGCTTAATTACTATCGCAGGGAAAATTCCGCAGAGCCGATCAGATAGCCTTCCGTATAAACCTCCACACTATATGTGCCGGGAATAATGCTGCCATCATCAGTATAATAGATGCAGGCATCAATATCAATATTTTCATAATTGATCTCCCTCGAAGCTGTGAAAACCAGTGGTTCTTCATCGACCATCATGATATTTTCGGTCGAAGAAGCCAGAACAAGCTGATCAGGACGTTTTATGCGAATATATACCTCCCTCATACCGGGAGCAGCTATAGCGTTTCTCTTCAGGGTAAAACAAACCTGGATCTGCTCTGCTCTTCTGGTCCTGCTGATTTCCCTTCCCCTTTGATTAATAGCTGAAGCAGCCACATCTTCAGCCATCAGCCTGGATCCAAGTTCCACCCTGGCAGAGAGATCTTCCTTTACCTCCCTTTCCTGTTTTAATTCAGTTTCAACTTTGGCCACCTGTTGCCTTGCCTGCAAATTTTCCTGCCTGAGCTGTATATTTGCCTGATTAAGTGAATCGACTTGTACAATATAACTTTTCAGAACATCTCTTAGGGTACCCAGTTCATTGCGGTACTCATTTATTGTGGCTGCACTGCTGACCCTGGTACGGTAAAGTTCATCTATCAAATCCTCAATCTCTTCCTGACGTGCTTCAAGCTGAGCATTCAAACTGTCATTATCGGTTCTGAGATCTTCATATTCCCGGGAAAGATCTTCAAACTCGCCGATAAGCTGTATTTTTTCATTGGTTACCTCTTCAAGTTTTATAGCTTCCTGCTTCCTGTCGTACAGCAACCATCCGATCACTATTACAAGCACAACCAGCAGTCCCGCAAGCAGAATCAATATATTGGTAAGTTTTTTGGTTGACCTTTTGCGCGGATCCAGCGGATTTTCCGATCCTCTGTTAATCTTTTCCGTTTCCATCAAATTTTATGAAATAAATAATTTGTTCTTTATACCGGCTATAATAATTGCCGGATGCAAAATTACAAGTATTTACGGCAAATTAATAAATATCCGGTAATAAAATTTCCCTGAAATTGTTAACCCTGTCAGCCGGAGCCACCCATAACTTATAAAATTTCAAGAGCAGATCTATTATATTCCCTGGTTTGCATCCGGATGCCGGCTGTTTATGAAATCCGGAATATAGAACGATTCTCATTATAGCTTATTGCTAATTTTACCTTAATAAGAACCATCCGTAAAAAATTCTCTAAAATCGGATTATCCACCACCAAAGGATGGTGGGCTTTAACCCCGGGTTTTGCTTCCCACCGCGAATTTTATAAATCACAGGCCTTTCGGGCTAGGCCCGGCAAAGATATGACCACGCCATGGGAAGATGGTTTTAACATTACATTAAAATATGGTTTTTTTATATTTTATCTGTAGCAGAATTATGGAGCGTTTACGTGCCTTTGCCGGCACCATATTGATGTGAATTTCTTTTGTATGACCGGTAAAGCAGGGCCAAACCTGCCAGAATAAAGGGAATACTAAGCAACTGTCCCATGTTTAAAACCATACCGGTTTCAAATTCAACCTGAACCTCCTTAATAAATTCAATTAAAAACCGGACGGTAAAAAGTAGAATTAAAAATATACTGAATAAATATCCCTCTTTCAGCTTATCAATCTTTTTCCAGTAAAGTGTATGCAATAATGCGAAAATTGCCAGATAGGACAATCCTTCATATATCTGCGTAGGATGCTTGGGTATGGTTTCACCTGCTCTGGTAAAAATAAATCCCCAGGGAAGAGTGGTCTCTATACCATAAATTTCTGAATTCATCAGATTGCCCATGCGAATAAAGAATCCTCCAAGGGCAACCACGATAACTATCCTGTCCAGTATCCATAAAAAAGGACGTTTAATACTCCTGGAATAGTAATAAAGCGCCAGAGGTATACCTATTGCAGCTCCGTGGCTGGCTAACCCCCCTCTCCAGATCTTGAGAATCTCAACAGGATTACTGAGGTAATAATCGGGTTCATAAAACAGGCAATGGCCAAGCCTGGCTCCAATAATAGTTCCCACTACAGTATAAATGGTAAGTTTGTCAAGCAATTCCACTGCTATACCTTCTCTCTTGAAAATCCTTAATAAAACAAGGTATCCGAAGAAAAACGCGGAAGCAAAAAGCAACCCATACCAGCGAACGGCAAAATTACCGATCCGGAATATTTCGGGATCTACATCCCAGGTAATGTATGTTATAAACATAAAAACAGAATTAATGGAAGGGTAAAATTATAAAAGAAATATAATAATCGGGTGCTTCAGCAATTTTTAATCCCAAATTATCAGCTAAAATTGATCTTGCCCTCGTAATTCTCATTATTACAGATTGTTAAGGAATTTATTTTATTATGCCGGTAATTCAAAAATTATTCATGTAAAGTCCTTATGAATATTTATTTGCAAGATGGCTCACAATACTCCTGGCTTGACGGTGGCTTCGTGTTTTGCACTCCCGCCAACTCTTGCGAGACATCGGGCCCGGGAATACTCTATCCCTTTATGCGGACAAATATGGGTTAACTGATAATTATTTCTACCGGGCCACGTTTTAAGGCCGCCGAAAAAGGTATTAGCCGGAATATACTCAAGTTACATTATTCCCGTTATTTTATAAATTTGCACCCTGTTTTAAACCACTTTTTTTTGAAAAAACAAGCCATATATCTGCTTATTTTGCTGATGCTTACCTCTGCCGTAATGCTGTTTTTCCCCCATTGTGCAAATATTGTACCGCCAACAGGTGGCCCGCGTGACACAATCCCGCCGGAGGTTGTATCCAGCACCCCCGTTAATTATGCCACAAATTTCACGGGATCTGAAATTCATATTGAATTTGATGAGTTTATTCAGCTGCGCAATATCAATCAGCAATTTATCATTACTCCTCCGCAGAAAGAAAGCCCGGAGTTCAGGGTGAGAGGACGGGATCTGTATATTGACCTGAACACTGAACCTATCCCCAATACTACCTATACACTAAACTTTGGAGACGCCATAGTCGATCTCAACGAAGGTAATGAACTTACTAACTATGAATTTGTTTTTTCAACAGGCGATGAGATTGATTCGCTAAGCTATTCCGGAATTGTGCTGAATGCCTTTGACAACAAGCCTGTAGAAGGAGCAATCGTTATGTTGTATGACGAATTGAACGATTCAATCCCCTACCTGCAGATGCCTCTTTATGCCAACCGCACGGGAGAAGACGGGCGGTTTCAATTAAATAATCTCAGGTCAGACACATTTATGGTTTTTGCCCTTACCGATGTCAATAACAATTATTTGTATGACAGGCCCGGAGAAGAGGCCATTGCATTTCTTGATGATTATATCTTTCCCGATACCATATGGAAAGAAATGCCCTCAGATACACCTTTTTTAAATGATACTATAAACGAATTGATGCAGCCTGGCGGGCAAACAGAAGAACTGCCTGCAACCGGACAGAAAAATCTCATGAAATATCAGGAGCAGGATACAACCGGGATGATTGCAGTCCGCAGGGAGGAGGGCCGGGAAAAGGACTCTGCACAAATTAATGAGATACCTGTGCAGAACGATGAGATTACAGAAAAAAAGCCTGAAATCGGATTCAGGACAGGTGACACACTTTTTCTTTTCGAAGAGAAAACCGGCAGGCAGTATCTGAGCCGCAACGAAAGAAATCAACCGGGAGAACTGCTTTTTGTCTTTAATCGTCCTCTTAAGAAAGACTGGTCAATTGAGCCGGTTAATTTCGACCCGCCGGAAGGCTGGAAACTGGTAGAAAAAAATCCCTTGATGGACAGTATCAGATACTGGATAACAGATCCCGGAATAATTAATACTGAACAAATGCGGTTCCTTGTCACTTTCTGGGCAACAGGCCCCTCAGACTCACTAATGCAAATAAGTGACACAATTAATATGAATTACACCCAACCGGCAAGATCATTAAGGCGGACACAGGAAGAAGATACTGAACCCACAATGGAAATCGAATTTGGTATACCCGGGGACGGAAACCAGGAACTTCACAAAAACCTTATGGTCAGATTCCCTGTACCTCTTTCCGGCATTGATTTTTCAAAAACGGAATTTACATCAGTTGAGAATAATGAAAGAGAAGACAGGAGTTTTGAGTTAATACAGGATTCGCTGAGAATAAGGAATTACCATCTCACAACAGACTGGATTCCGGGTCAGGATTACAGATTCATGGCAGAACCCGGAGCGTTCACCGATATATACGGAATTGAATCAGACAGTGTGGATTTTAGCTTCCGGACAAGAGAGGAAGATCATTACGCAAGAATAATTTTAACCCTTACAGGAATCCAAAATAACATAATACTCCAGTTACTTGACCAGGGCGACCAATTGCTGAGAGAATATTTTCCTGAAGAAGACGGGGAAGTGATAATCGATTATCTTCAACCTGCGAATTACCGGTTAAAAATAATATTCGATACCAACAATAATAAAAAATGGGATCCTGGCAATTATCTGCAAGATATACAACCTGAGCGCATTGCAATTTATGAGGAGGATATTGCCACCCGTTCAAACTGGGATATAGAAATCCACTGGGACCTGAATCATTGATCTGACTTGCCGAATCAGCAGTGTTTCAAAAACATCCTATGCCGGAGGAACATCTTTATAAACTTTGAAGCCGGATCTTAAGTTCAATTCTTTTGGTGTTATACACAATACCGGCACAGGTGACTTGCTTATCAACTGATGTGCGTTGCTGCCGATAATGAATTTGGATATTATCGGGTCCTGCTCGGTCATAATAGATATCAGTTCGATCTTTTCTTTTTTGGCATAATCAATTATCATGTCAGATATGTCGTCTCCTCTCTTGAAAGTGTTTACTGACTCTATATCATTTTCTTCCAGGTATTCCGCAACCTGATTTGACCAAACTTTTATCCTTTTTACCAGATCCGGATCATGCCCGGTTGAAACTCCCATAACATGTACCTGTGAATCAAAATATTTTGCCATTTTAAGAACAAAAGGAACTTTCTGCCTTGTATCCCGGCTATAATCAATTGGCAGGAGTATCCTCCTGAAATTCTTCGGAATAACGCCATGCTTTATGGCAATTACAGGACATTCACTGGCAGTGATGATTTTAAGTGTATTGCTGCCTATGAAAAATTCCTCAAAACCCGAGGTGCCATGAGTAGAGACGACAATTACAGAATCATCAAATGACTCAGCCTGATCTACAATCTCTTCATATACCCTGCCCTTCTTGGTAATAAAAGACAGTTCAGCACCACTGTGAAGTTGGTGTTCGTATTTACCCTGAATTTCCTGTAACCTGGAATTGGCAAGACGCTGCTGTTCCTCTGCTGACATGTGGGGAAATTCATTAATTTTCTTCATAACGTAAACCATCTGAATACTGGACTTCGTCTTTGATGAAATCATGATGGCCAGTTCCAGTCCGTTTATTGATTCATCGGAAAAATCGAGGGGTACTATAATCTGCTTCATAATTTATAGAATAAGGTTACTATTTTATTATAAAATAACATGTAAGTACATCATTTATACCCGTTAATTTTATAACTTTTTATTGCCTGCCGGCTATATAATTCCTTTATATAACCTGTTAAGTGTTATTCTTCTGTTTTTATTTGTTGTCCGTGAGATAAGAACTTTTATTTATTTTTCAAGCTAATCCTTCATAGAATGTATTGATCATTAATCAGCTATGCTATTTAATTTTCTTTTATGTAACTTATTTTTAAGCTATTCCATTAGGGACTGTATTGCCCGGTATTTGGGGACTATCATGCAACATCATTATAGATAGCTTATATTCAATCTCTTAATAAAGCGTTAATTTATGGGCAATAATTGGCATTGTTTTCCATGTTACTCTTTATGGGGTATATTGCCATTATTTGGGCTTTTATGTTTTTTATTATTTCAATTACTGAATTGATCTTCTGTTTTCGAATATTGAACCCTTAATCTGCTTAATTGGCAATTTAAGAAAATATTTTTAATAAATTTACGATTAAACCAACTACCCTATCAATTATGATGAAAGAAAATTTTATTCAGTTTATTGAAACCAGTATCAAAAACAACTGGGATATCAAGGCTTTTTCCGATTACAAAGGAGAAGGTTACAAGTATTCTGATGTTGGCAACAAAATAGCCAGGATTCACATCATTTTCGAACAATGCGGTATTAAAAAGGGAGATAAGATAGCCCTTCTGGGAAAAAATTCAGCCCACTGGACAATTGTCTACCTTGCCGCCATATCGTATGGTGCCGTTATCGTTCCCATTCTGCCTGATTTCAGGGCAGGCAATGTTCATCATATCGTTAATCATTCCGATTCAATAATTCTTTTTGTAGCTGAAAATATCCTGGAAACATTAAAAGAGGGGGAGATGGCAAACCTGAAAGCCATCTTCTCAATTACCGGTTTTTCTCTCATTTCGGACAGGGGAGATAACAGCCTCAAGGAAAAAATGGCTGCAATTGATAAGCTTTTCGCTGAAAAATATCCGGTCGGGCTTTCGCCGGAAAACTTTAAACTGGAAGAGGTGCCCAATTCAGATCTGGCTGTTATAAGTTATACCTCGGGAACGACAGGCTTTTCAAAAGGGGTAATGCTGCCACACAACAGTATTGTTTCCAATGTGGTATATGCCCACAATAACATGCCTCTTCAGCCGGGAGATTCGATCGTATCCTTCCTGCCTCTTGCACATTCCTACGGCTGCGCCTTTGAATTTCTGTTCCCCTTTACACTTGGATGCCACATTACCTTCCTGACCAAGACACCTTCACCACAGGTTATACTTGGAGCTTTCAAAGAAATACGGCCCCGACTTGTTCTTGCCGTTCCTCTTATAATTGAGAAAATCTATAAGAAACAGCTTCTGCCGGTTCTTGAAAAACCAACCATGAAGTTCCTGCTTAAGGTTCCCGGCATCAACAGCCTTATTTACAAAAAGATTAAAAATAAACTCGTGGATGTTTTCGGCGGAAATTTCCACGAGGTTGTAATAGGAGGAGCTGCCCTGAACAAAGATGTTGAGTTATTTTTCAACAAAATTAAATTCCCCTTCTCTATCGGTTACGGAATGACAGAATGCGGACCGCTTATCAATTACGCAAACTGGGATAAAACCAGGCTTGGTTCAGCGGGAAAGGTAGTGGATGGCATGGAAGTAAAAATAGATTCTGCCGATCCCTGTAATGAAGCCGGAGAAATAATGGTTCGGGGTGAAAATGTTATGCTGGGATATTATAAAAATGAAAAAGCTACCAGTGAGGCCCTTGATAAAGACGGCTGGTTGCATACAGGAGACCTGGGATTGATAGACAAGGATAAATTCATATATATCAAAGGACGCAGTAAGAGCATGCTGCTCGGTCCCTCGGGCCAGAATATCTATCCGGAAGAGATAGAGGCAAAACTTAACAATATGAATTATATCCTTGAATCGGTGGTTATTGAGAGTAAAAGTACAGGTAAGCTTGTTGCCCTGGTCTACCCTGATTATGAGGCAGCTAAAGGTGATGGAATTGAAGAGGTTCAGCTTGAAGCCATCATGGAAAACCACAGGAAGAACCTTAACAAAGAGTTGCCTGTGTACATGAATTTAACCAGGATCCGCATTTATCCGGAAGAATTTGAAAAAACCCCGAAGAAAAGCATAAAACGCTTCCTTTATATGGAAGAAGAATAGATTACAAACCAATATATAATGTCAAAAAATAATCTATTTCTCGCATTCGATTTTGGAGCAGAAAGCAGCAGGGCAGTTTGCGGTGCCCTTGAAAACAATAAATTAACCCTGAAGGAAATTTACAGGTTTCCCACAGGGATGCTTTCATTAAATGGCCATTTATACTGGAACATTTACCGGTTTTATGAAGAAATAATTAAAGCTTTAAATCTCTGCACTAAAAAGGAAAACATTTATCCTTTTTCCCTTGCCATTGACTCATGGGGTGTGGATTTCGGATTTCTTGCCGAAGACGACAGCATAATCAGAATACCGTACGCCTATCGTGATCTTCAGGTTACTGAAGCCATGCCGGATTTCCATAAGATCATGCCACCGGAAAAGATCTATTCGCTTACCGGTATTTCCATGCAGCCCTTCAACAGTCTTTATCACCTGCATGCTATGAGGCGCAGCAATGACCTGGCACTGAAATCGGCCAAACGACTGATGTTTATTCCTGATTTACTAAATTTCCTGTTATCGGGAGAGAAGAAAACAGAATTCAGTTTTGCCACCACATCACAACTCTACAACCCTTTCGGGGAATGCTGGGAAGAAAAGCTGCTTGAATCCGTGGGGTTGGATCTTTCATTTATGAATGAGATCATTGAGCCGGGCCAGGTAATTGGCCTGCTGAAAGATGACATTTGCCGGCAAAGCGGACTAAAAAAGGCTCATCTCTCATCAGTATGCTCCCATGATACCGGTTCAGCCATTGTAGCCGTACCTGCAGAAGAGAAAGACTGGGCATATATCAGCTCGGGAACGTGGTCGCTTATGGGACTGGAGCTTGAGGAGCCGCTTGTTAATGATAAAACGTTCGAATATAATTTCTCAAATGAGGGTGGTGCAGGAGGAAGATTCAGGTTTCTCAAGAACATTATGGGGCTCTGGCTCCTTCAGCAATGCAGGGAAAAGTGGAAGCAGACGGGTGATGATTGTGATTACTCCGTACTCTTGAACGAAGCTGAAAATGCACCTCCCTTCAGGGTACTGATTGACCCTGACTATGAAAAATTTTTTAACCCGCCGGATATGCCTGCAGCCATTGATGATTATTGCCGGCTCACTTCACAAAACAAGCCGGGTTCACGTGGTGAATACGTACGGGTGATCCTGGAAAGCCTGGCGCTGAAATACCGTTATGTTCTTGACCAGCTCAGGGAAGTGTCAGGCAGACAGATAAATACCATACACATTATCGGCGGCGGTACACGCAACAAAATGCTCTGCCAGTTCACAGCCAATGCAACCGGCAGAAAAGTAGTTACCGGTCCTGCCGAAGGTACAGCTGCCGGCAATATCCTGATGCAGGCCATGGCCTGCGGACAGGTTGGTTCGCTTGAAGAGATCCGCAGTATTGTAAAAAACTCCTTTGATCCAGAATATTATCACCCTGAGGATGCCCGTGAATGGGACAGGGCATACAAGAACTTCCTTAAACTGGTAAAGTAATTATAATAATTCCGGCAGGGATTGATTATTGCGCTGGCTCACTCCTCTACCAGGAAGATTTCCGCAATAGCAATCGCCCATTCTCCTGCGGTTGAATATAAAAGGAAAACCCTCCCATCCTCCTCATAGATAGCAGATTCTCAACATATGACCAGTTGCCAAGCTCATCGTTCGCCCAAAAAGGGGTCATAATAAAAACCAGAATGAGATTTGAAATTAACTTTTGCATTTTTGAGTATTTCAATTGCCGGCATATTCAGGATTTGGAACAGGCATTTGTGCGTTTACCTCTTCCCTCCATCTTTTGAGATCGCCGGATAATATTTTGGTTAATTCTTGCTCCGTATCAACCAGATTAACGGTTTCGCCAATATCGTTTTCCAGGTTGTACAATTCAAAAGCAGATTCATCTCCCTCAAGGATGCTTTTCTCGTACCATTCTATAAGTTTCCATCTACCGCTTCTTACTGCTCCACCAGGAAGCATTCCCGATTGACCATGATAGTGGGGATAGTGCCAGTAATGATTCCTTTCCATAAGAGGCTCACCTGTTTTAAGATGAGTAAGGAGGCTGATCCCATCAACATCAGGATCCGGTTCTATGCCAAAAATTTCACAAAAGGTAGGCATAAAATCGTACGACGATACTATCTCTTCGCTAACCAATCCTTCTTCAATGACTCCAGGCCAACTAATAACAAGCGGTACACGGATACCCCCTTCATATAGCCATCCTTTCCCTTTTCTCAGCGGGGTCTGTTTCGCAATTTGCATCTCTTCACCCTCCTGATAATAATCCATATAATAGACAGCATTATTTTCTGCCAGTCCCCCGTTATCCGAATAAAACACAACTATTGTATTTTCAGAAAGCCTCAATTCATCAAGAACATCCAGAACTTTGCCTACATTTCTGTCCAATCTGGACAGAATTGCCGCGATAATAGGGTTATTCTCCGGCTTATCACTACCGGGATGGTTTCTCCACATTTGAATTGAATCAGCTTTTTCAATAAGCGGATCATGAATGGCACTGAAACTCATAAAAAGGAAAAAAGGGTCATCAGCGTTTTCTCTGATAAAATCGACCGATGTATTGCCGATCTTATCAGACCAGTGAGGATCCAGCTCAGGATTGGTTTGCCTGTCTGGTTTATCGATTACAAAATGGTGAGTAAACCCCTGCTTGTCGGGATAGAAAGGGAGACTCTCAGGCCCGAACTTCACCGGACTGAGATGCCATTTACCAAACATTGCCGTTTGATATCCCTGTTCTCTGAAAAGGTTGCCGAGGGTGAACTCCTCAATCGGCAAAAATTGTTGCATTTCCGGCTGGATAAGGGGATAAATATCACGCCTGTTTCCAGGGATAAAATCGGTTAAATTAAGACGTGCCGGATACTTTCCGGTCATTGTTGATGCACGTGTAGGAGAAGAAACGGCTGCTGCCGTATAGGCATCGGTGAACCGTATACCTTCTTCTGCAAGACGATCAATATTTGGTGTGTGATAATAATCACTGCCGTAAGCGCCCGACTGAGGCCATCCGAGATCATCGGCAAAGAAAATAACAACATTGGGCTTCTGATCTTCTTCATGGCTGCATCCAACGCCGATCGCAACTGAAACACCAATTGCAAGTAACGGGAATCTGAATTTGGTGTTCAATGAGCAATAAGTTTCAATTCGATTCATCCTTATAAATTAGATTAATTATCAACATGTTATCTGCACATAACCCTAAACCGTTCAATTTCAAATTAAATTATGTATAATAATAAGTTTAATGGAATTCTTTTCCAAGACATATTATCTCACTCTCCCTGGTTGTTATTAACAACCTTTCCCTGGCAGCCACAAGTCCGTCAAATACCGGGGCTGATTCCATAATATATTCAGCAAGTTGACTGCCGTCTCTGGCTGATACAACTTTTATAACGCCACCCATCCGGCCTTCCAGAGCTGCCAGTGGATCATCATCCGGAACCAGGTCGGGCGTACCTGCAAAGAATAATTTATCATTTGCAAGTACCATTGCTTCAATGCGTACATCCACCCATGATGTCCACCGGGCAGGTTGGGCACGGCTGAATCCCGGGCCCTTGTCATGAGCTGCATCGCCAAACAGATTGATTTCAGGCCGGTCTACCGGGGGATACCAGACCTCCCATTCAAGGGGTCTTGGTTCGCCTTTTCCCCGGTAAAAAAGAGGTTCGTTGTCGTTGCTGTCGGCAAAAAGCAGGTATCCGTTACCGGGGAAAAGCATCGGACTGTGCAGGTTCCGGGTGGTGTAGTGTTTTACAGTGTAAGTATCATGATCGTCAAATACAAGCAACTGACCGCTTTTAGGTGCTTGTACTGCATAATGAAATCCCGGCCATACAAAGGAATACATCCACCAGGTACGGTTCCAGAAGGTCTCATCAAGCAGGCCCCCGGTTGCAACCAATCGCATTCCCGGCATCTTTCTGTATTCAAGTTCATCTCCTCTCTGGTTTCCGGTCAAATGGACAGGTTCTGTTTCGATAACCTCCAGGTTGCGGTCAAGGGCCGTACGACCCATGTAAAGGTAATTGCCGTCTGTAGTCAGCAGGTCTGACCTGTGCCCTTCCTTGTGAAATGCATAGCTGGGCTGGCTGATATCGGGATAAGGCCCTTCCAGTCTGTTTTGATAGACAGGTACCCCGGTAAGGGGATCAAGTGCATAAAGATAGATGCCCCCGTCGGAAAACCCTGACCTTCCGGCAGTACAATAGACCAGCCCGTCAAGTATCAATACGCTTCCGTGTGCCGGCCATGCTGATTCCAGGCGTTCATAAGAAATTATCTGCCGTTCTGAGGGGGCTGCACGGAAACTCCACGCCAGTTCGCCGTCAGTGGCACGAAGGGAGTAAATAAAACCGTCACGTGAACCAAAAAACAGGAAACCGTTATAATAACTGGGGGGGGAATCTATCCTCCCGGATACTGTCTTGCTCCATAACAGATTTCCATTTTCAATGTCAAGGCAATGGAGGATCCCTGCATCTTTATTTACCACAAATACACGTTTGCCTGCAACTAAAGGCTGTGTCAGGTTGCCTCCCAGCGATTTTGACCATAACTTGTTTAAATCCCGGGTAACCGGAGATACAGTTGATCCGCTGCGCCTGGCATCTCTCCTGTAAGTATGCCATTCATTGCTTTCATTGGTTTCATGCTCTTTCCATGATTGTGCATACGCGGGACCCTTTTCAAGGCGCTGCTTGTCATTTTCGCTATTAATCGAAATGACCCCGTCAAGTTTATGGGCCATTGCGAAAAACCCGTCCATTCTTACGGCGGGATAACAGAAGCATTGATGCGGTGGTACGTAGAAGAGACCGTTGGCAGGGACCATGCCGGTTACACAAGGCCCCCTGAGCCAGTTATGCCGTTT
>PXAP01000257.1 GCA_003567115.1 Bacteroidota bacterium | reverse complement strand
CGGCCTGCACAGATATCGACAAGCTCCTCAAGTGGTTGCGAATAGGCAGAAGTTATTATGGCAACAAAAATAAAACTCAATAAAACTCTTCTCATACAGCTATAGAATTAACTGGTTTCGAATGTTTTCCGATTTCCGGGTAATGTTTTCGATCTGTTCATCGGATATGTTTACAGTGCTGTGCTGATTCTGTACTATTACGAGCATCCCGTCCTGTTCAACGGCCTGTGGCTCGTCAACCTCATATATTATTTCAACCTTGTCAAATTCCTCTTTGATGGATGATAGCTCGGCGGTGAGCTGTGCAAATTCAGGATGGGAACGTTCATGATTCCTGAGGATCAAAACCAGGTCATTCAGAACGATTTTCTGCTCCCCTATTCTTTCCAGCAGCTCTTCACCGGGATGTGATCCGGCTGCCCGGGTGAGCAGGTAGAGGCTTTCCAGCCATACCCCCGATACCATTGCCGTGCTGAGGTGTGTCATTTTTTTCTCCCGCAGGTGCTCACCGGCACGGTTATAGCTTTGCATATAACTGTACATCAAAGAACCGGGATCCTCATCAGCTCCGGCCATCCCCTCCATAACGGTGAAATCAAACAGGTGTCCCACTGCAAGACTGTCTGTCAGCTGTCTGAGGGCAGCCACATAATTGGGCACAGCAGCAGTTTGGTTGAAAATATTCATATAACCCAGACCTGTGCCAAGCACACCCATGATAAAAGCCCTTTTGAAATTGTCAGTGTAGCTGTGAATATTTCCGGCTGCTGAAAGAAACCCGTTGGAGTATGGTACACCAAGGTCTTTAATAAGGGCCGGAGTCTCAAATATGGAAGAGAAACTATAAACGATATCTCCCATAATTTCTTCTGATACAGCAATTGGTTCATCTTCAACAAGTGAATCGCGTATTTCAGAATCCATTGCTGTATCCGGCTCCTGGCCCGACCGGCAGGAAGCAAGAATAACCGTTGATGCCAGAAATAATATTTTCATTTTATCCATAGGGACCTGAATTTACTGTTTTAACAAAAATAGGAATTATATCAAAACCGGAAAGAAAAAAGCGGATAATTTTTGGCAGCAGGGCTTTTGAGCTTCCTTTGCCATTATTGTGTTGCCCTGACCTTTTTTTTGCCTGAAAACCTTCCGGCAAGCCAGCGGGGAAGTATAACCGCCCCGATAAACAGATAGGGATAGTAGCTTACAAGCCTCCATACCAGGGCCATCATAACAACAAATCCAATGGGTATGAAATCTGACAGGTAACGGGAGAATACAAATTCTGCAAATCCGCTTCCACCGGGAGTGGGACTGACAAGCATCATTATCCACATTACCAGTTGACGGGCAAAAATCAGAATATGATCAAATAACTGATACACTCTTATATTATAGAAAAAGGCAAGCAAAAGAAAGTTAACCACCCAATACCTGGCAGTCCACGAAAAAAAAGTCGCGACAAAAGCTTTTACCCAGAAACCCATAGGTTTTGCTTTGAAAACCCCTGAGGTGAGTATCAGGTCAGTACCTGTCTCGTGCATTTTATATCTCCATCTCCTGATAAAAGGCAGCCGGAAGATCCATAGAAGCAGCCATTTTAAGCCCCGCGGATTGACAAATAATCCGTATGCCACAAGAATAACAAAGAAGAATTTGACAGAATAGCCGATAACAGCAAAAAAGAAGAATTCATTGGTAAAAGATATTGCATCCTCCCCCGGTTCAATTCCGATGGCAAAAAGGGAAGGGCCGGATACAATTAAAATGAGCAGGGGAAACATCAGGATAAAATATAGCTCATCAAGAAATGATGTGGCCATAACTACGGCTGAGCTTCTTCCCATGCTAAGCCCCTCACGGTTAACAAAAAATATTGCCACACCTGTGCCGCCGATGGCACTGGGAGTAATGGCAGATGAAAACTCCCAAAGCATGATCACATTGAAGCATTGCCGCCAGCTGAACCCCCCGTGACTGAGGATCCTGAGACGAATTATATAGCCAAGGTCTCTTATGACCATCATCAAAATGGCTAATGAAATCCAGAATACCGAGTACCAGGTAACAGTGATAATGGCAAACACATCAACGTCAACTTCGCGCTGAAGAAGATAAACAACTACCGCAAGACCAATAATTATCGGATATATGATCTTGCGTACATGCCTTTTGGTAATTACTTCTTCCTTGTTATTGTGTTTTGCCGGCATCTGATAGAATACTGAAATTTATTAAGCCGCAAAAATACATAATTAAACTATTTTTATATTTCCCGGGTAATACTTTTTTATATATGGAGTTGCGTCATGATGCATACATGACTCCTCTTCCCGCGGCCTGATAAATGAGGTGCCGGCCGGTCAAATACCGGTTAAAATTATTATATTAGCATTTGTGTAAAATCGATATCAGGTTGTTCGAAAAATTACCCACCCCCTAAAAACATCAGCCATGGAACTCAAACAGGCTATAGAAAGCAGAAGAAGCATAAGGGTTTATAAAAAAGAACCTTTGCCTCTGTCCGATCTGAAAGAGATGGTAAGGCTGGGAAGACTGGCACCCAGTGTGGCCAATTCTCAACCCTGGAAATTTGTCATAGTTACCAATAAAAAGCTTCTTGATGATATGGCACGAAAAGTTGCAATGCAGCTTGAGGATATTCCGGCCAGTAAATCCAGGGCAGCTCAAAATGTTAAGTCGCAGGTGGAGTGGTTTGCCACTTTTTTCCAGGATGCTCCTGCCCTTATAGCATTGGCTATGGAAGATTATGAATCGGTTCTTGAAAAAGGAGTGAATATGGATCATGACGATATTAACCGCCTGCGTAATTATCCCGATATCCAGAGTGCGGGGGCATGCATACAGAATATGCTGCTTGCAGCCGTTGACATGGACTACGGGGCATGCTGGTTAAGTGCTCCCATGATGGCAAAGGAACCGCTAAGGGAAATGCTGGGCCTGGAAGAGAAATACAAACTTATTGCCTTTGTTGCCGTGGGCAAGCCTGAAAAGATCCCGGCTAAAAAGACTGCAAGAGACATTGATGAAATGATAAAGGTAATAGAGTAGAACAGGGGATTAATCAGGAAATATAATTTAGTTAATCTTTGAAACCCGCGTCCTATATTTGTGCCATATTGCATAAAAAAGGTTGTATATATATTTGTTCTTTGACGTATTGTTCAATAATGTTAGAGTACTTGATTCGAGTGCATTGCCTCGAAGGAGAGCGCAGCCCGAAAGGCATGTTTGATTTAAAAAATTCGCGATGCGGAGCAAAAATCGGGTTTAAAGCCACCTCCTCCGATAATGTCATTTGGCCACAAAAGTTGTCAATCTGTCATTATCTGCATTTGTGCCAAATGTCACTCTTCCAAGCATTTGATACAAATGCAATGAATAAAAAGTTAAATTTTCATCAAATTTGCCATTTGGCACAAATATAGGTGGTGGATAGTCCGATTTTAGCGACTTTTTTAATCTGCAGTTGTGCAAAACACTATCACTTGAAAAAGATAACAATTTGTTAATCTCTGTTATTAACTATATATTCGCGCTTTTCTTATATAGCTGTAATTTTTAGTGCTTTTCCAGTAAATTTGTCCTGTAATTACGCTAAAATGTTAAGACATCTCACTTAAATTATAATGGAATCAAACAATAACAAAAATTATTTATTAAACCCTCATGTAATATACATTACCTCAAAAACCGGAGATACACCAGGGGAACAGATAAACGATTGTTTGCAACAACTTAATCATGAGCTCGGCCAAAAGAAAATCGGTTTAAACAATGTCGTTAAGCAAACAATCTTTGTGTTGGCAACCGACAGAAACGATTATAATAAAAAAACCGATATATTTGATCAGGCTATCAAAAAATTTTATAACTCTTCTTTCCCCACAACCAGTTTTATAGCCCAGGCTCCCGAAAATGACAGAGATCTTTCACTGGAGGTTTATGTTATTGATAACGGCTCTGAAAATATTGAAATAACACACAAATCGGTTGAAGGTGTTCCTTATTCAATAGTTACCTCTCCTTATTATAAAGAAGTTTATGTTGCGGGACTAAATGCAAAACACCTGGATGATATTTATGAACAGTCTGAAAGCTCTTTTACCCAAATGCAAAAAGTCCTTTCCAACGAAGGATTATCTTTTTCAGATGTTGTCAGGCAATGGAATTATATCGAGGAGATAACCAAAAAAACCGGATACGACACGATAAAGCAAAATTATCAGATTTTTAATGATGTACGTTCTCAGTTTTACGGAACCAGCAACTTTTTAAATGGCTATCCATCAGCTACCGGCATTGGCACCCTTACAGGTGGGGTAACAATTGAGTTCATAGCAGTATCACCAGGCTATATTTCCATATATCCTCTTAATAATCCTGAACAAATTGATGCTCATAAATATTCTGATAAGGTCCTTGTAGGCAAGGGTATTCTTAAAAAAGCCGGAAAAACAACACCAAAGTTTGAACGTGGTAAATTATTACAGATAAAAGACCATGCCAGAATTTATGTTTCTGGAACAGCAGCAGTTAAAGGAGAAATATCTGCACACCTAAATGATGTTGATAAACAGACTTTAACATCAATAGAAAATGTCAACAAATTATTGTCTCCTGAAAGTCTCAAGAAATATGATCTCCAGGGTGATTTTAAACAGTATAACTTTACATATATCAGGACATATGTTAAGTATAAATCGGATCTCGAAAGAGTTAAACTTATTTGTGAAAAACATTTTGAAAGCGAAAATTTCCAGTACCTGATTTCAGATATTTGCAGAGAAGATCTTTTGGTTGAGATTGAAGGTTCAATTAATATTTAATCTTCCATTTCCTCCCGTAATAAATCGAAGAATTTGACTATGTCTCTTTTATCCTTGCTATTATTGAATTGCATAGCAGCCCTTGGGTGAACATTATAATGACCCGTTATCATGTAAGGAATATTAAAGCCCCATTCAAGTTTATCCCGTAATGGCTCTATATATTCCTGAATGCATTTAAGAATAGGCTTAATTTGGTATTTCGAATTCTTTAAAAAGCTGATCAATAATTCAATCTGGCAGTTACCCGCCCCCCTGCCACATCCTGCCATGCTGGCATCCACCATGCTTGCTTTGCAAATAATGCCCTCTAATGTATGGGCCAGGGCCATTTGGCGGTTGTTATGTACATGAATGCCGACCTTTTTACCGGCTGATTCCGCATAATTCAGGAACTTTTTCAAAAGATAACGGATCTGGTTGGTTTGGAGAGCTCCAAAACTATCAACAATATATAAAGCTGTTGCTTCGGAATTTGCCAAAAGTTCCAGTGCTTTATTCAGATCTTGTTCAGGGACAACAGATATAGCCATCAGATTGAGCGAAGTTTCATAACCTTTATCGTGTGCGTACCTGATCATATCCAGAGCCAACGGTATCTGATGGATGTAGGTTGCAACCCGGATCATATCCAATACACTATGCTCTTTTGGAAGAATATCCATGCGATAATCGCTTTTCCCTGCATCGGCCATAGCTGAAAGCTTCAATCGGGTGTCATTTTCGCCAACAATACGCCGGATATCATCTTCCCTGCAAAACTTCCATGGTCCGTAGTCTGACGGAGTAAAAATACGCTGTGAATTTTTATACCCTATTTCCATGTAGTCAATTCCGCTTTCAACGCAAGCGGTATAAACTCCCTTAACGGTTTGATCATCGAACAGGTGATTGTTCATCAGACCACCATCGCGAATTGTGCAATCCAAAATTTGGATTCCGGGGTAACAAAAATCAGATCTGTCAGTGGAGCTCTCCACCTGATTAGTCTCAGTCATGTTAAGTTAAATATAGCTTTCGGAATGTAAAATACAAAGAATTAAATATAGAAGCAATCAAAAATCCTTAAGACTTCATTTTTTAAATAATTTGCATCCAACTGCCAGACCATGAATGCTTCGTTAATACCGTCACAAGATTACATTTTAAAAAAAGAAACGAAAAAAATTAATGTGGTATCAATTATTTCCGGAAAGTGGTATCAAAATGTTACGGGATTAAAATTTGTTTAATTGACGGCGCCATGGAATTTGGAAAAATATATTTATTTGTCCACGGATCGGAAATTACAGCCGATTTATTCCTGCCAACAGTGTGAAGCAGAAACAGTCCGTTATCTTTCAATAACCGATGCATTGTCTGCATAAAAATTCTGTAATTCTTATAACCTACATGTTCAATCATCCCGATTGATACAATCCTGTCAAAATGACTTCCTGCACCGGGTACGTCATCACTATTCAAATGTCTGTAATCCTTCAGCTTAATTTCCACCTTCAATCCTTTGCAAAGCTCCCTTGCCATTAACAGAAATTATCATTTAGATTGGCACCTCATTTTTGCTGTTGCTACTATTCCGGGGCAGATAAAAAATTGTTAATGATTGTCGCCCCGACATGTGGGGTTTAATTTGGTATCCGAAAAGGGATCATTTTTTTGATTTTCCAGGTAGAATAATGAAGGCTTTCCAGGTAAAATCCGGTAGGTTTTAGAAGACAAAAAACGCCTTAAACATTAAATTTAAGGCATTTAAGTAAAATCTGTTTCGTGGATTGTGGAGATTAGGGGAGTCGAACCCCTGACCTTTTGGCTGCCAGCCAAACGCTCTAGCCAACTGAGCTAAATCCCCGGTTTTTCGAGGTGCTAAATTAATAATTTTTTTAATGTGTATGGAAAAACAAGCATCAAAAAAATCTCAGGAAAAGTTACCCGCATTCACAGTCACATAAACCGCAGCAATTCATTATTTAAAAAATGAGTCTATTCTAAAAAGTCAAAAATGATGATTTTATACAAAAATTCAAGCAAATAATACATTGATAAATAGTAATTTAAAAATTTGATTTTATCGATTTTTGACCAAATAAATACTTTATAGAGTAAACTCAAAATTATTTTTTCAAAATTATTTAAAATTCTTTTAGATTCTACTAATTTTTTAGTTGCATAACTAAATAATTATTCGTACGTTTGTAGCAGACAAATTATCAAGTAACAGAAAAATATGATAACCCCTAAAAATTGTCTGCCATGGAAGTAAAAAAAACAAAAAAAGCAGATCTGGAGAAAAAAAAGGGATTGTTCCTTCAGATAGGCCTGGTCACAGTTCTGGCTTTGCTGTTGATCGCCTTTGAGTGGACAACCCGCGAAGTGACCACAGCTCAGCTCGGTGAACTTTCCGATGTGGTTATGGAGGAGGAGATGATACCAATAACCCGCCCCGAGGAAGTTCAACCGCCGCCACCGCCACCGCCGCCCCAGGTAACCGAAACCCTGGAGATTGTGGATGATGACGTGGATATTGAAGACGAACTTATTATTGACGACGTAGAGGCTGCTCCTGATGCACGTCAAGCGTTCCGGCCAATGACAATGGATATGGAAGAGGAAGAGGAAGAAGAAGCTGAAATATTCTTCATAGTTGAGGATATGCCGGACTTTCAGGGAGGAGGCCAGGAGGCATTCCGCAGGTATATCGCTCAAAACCTCAGTTATCCGCAGATTGCAGCTGAGAACGGAATCGAAGGGACTGTACATATAAGGTTTATAGTAAATACCGATGGCAGTGTTTCGGATCTGGAAGTAATCAGAGGTGTTGATCCATCGCTTGACCGCGAGGCCTTAAGAGTGATCGGTTCCTCACCACCCTGGGAGCCGGGCAGGCAAAGAGGTGAAGCAGTGCGTGTATATTTTCATTTTCCTGTACGTTTCGAACTCCGATAAACCTGCAGTTATTCAGCCTCCGTCAACTTTGTGACAGGATATATTTTCAGCTAATTTGTTCAAAACAGCACTTTTGAATTATTTTTTTTATGATAATATAATAATTGACCTTCGTTTTCAGTTTTTTTAATAGCTTTTTAGTAAGCACATTAAAATTTGGGCTTGAAAATAAGTTTTTGTGCCACCTTAGAATATATAAAAAAACAATTTTGATTTTTTGTTAAAAATCACTATTTTTAAGCCCTCAAAAAAAAATTAAAACGATGGAACTTAAAAAATCCGAAAAAGCAGATCTGGAGAAAAAAAAGGGATTGTTCCTTCAGATAGGACTGGTCACAGTTCTGGCTTTGTTGTTGATCGCCTTTGAGTGGACAACCCGTGAAGTGACCACAGGCCAGCTCGGTGAACTTTCCGATGTGGTTATGGAGGAGGAGATGATACCAATAACCCGTCCCGAGGAAGTTCAGCCGCCACCGCCGCCACCGCCGCCCCAGGTAACCGAAACCCTGGAGATTGTGGATGATGATGTGGACATTGAAGACGATATTTTTATTGATGACGCTGAGGCTGCTCCTGATACACGTCAAGCATTCCGGCCAATGACAATGGAGGAAGAAGATGAGGAAGAAGAAGCTGAAATATTCTTCATAGTTGAGGATATGCCGGACTTTCAGGGAGGAGGCCAGGAGGCATTCCGCCAGT
>PXAP01000095.1 GCA_003567115.1 Bacteroidota bacterium | reverse complement strand
GGGCTGCTGATTTGAATTAACATCTGCTTTCTCAAGGCAGATCAATCCTTTTGCAGTATCCCAATGGTGATTTTCACCGCAAAAACAGGATAATTGCATCAGTACAATCCAAATTTAAAACAGGTTTATATTAAAAAAGGTTTAAAAATGCTTAACAGAATAATTAAATTCTTTCTTGAACAGAAACTGGTGACAGTTATGCTGCTGACCCTGATCATTGTCTGGGGTATAGCCGTGGCACCTTTCAACTGGGATACCGGATTTATTCCCAGAGATCCGGTTCCGGTCGATGCCATACCCGATATAGGCGAAAACCAGCAGATTGTCTTTACCGAATGGATGGGCCGGTCTCCCGAAGATGTGGAGGATCAGATCACCTATCCGCTGACCACGGCACTGCTGGGTCTGCCGGGCGTGAACAGCATCCGCAGCACCTCGATGTTCGGGTTTTCCAGTATATATATAATTTTCGACGACAATGTGGAATTTTACTGGAGCCGTTCGCGGGTGCTTGAAAAACTGAATTCACTTCCTTCAGGTACACTGCCTCCCGATGTCCAGCCTCAGCTGGGTCCTGATGCAACCGCACTGGGACAGGTATTCTGGTACACCCTGGAGGGACGCGACAGCGATGGTAATCCGGCCGGCGGCTGGGATCTTCATGAACTGCGCACCATACAGGACTACTATGTAAGGTATGCCCTGACAAGCGCAAGGGGCGTTTCGGAGGTAGCATCGGTAGGTGGCCATGTAAAGGAGTACCAGGTTGATATTGATCCGGTTGCCATGAAAGCCCATGATGTTTCGCTGATGTCAGTTATGAACGCCGTCAGGAACAGCAACATTGATGTCAGTGCCAATACCATAGAGATCAACCGGGTGGAGTATTATGTGCGGGGACTCGGGTATGTTAACGATCTGTCCGATATTGAGCAGGCCGTGGTCAAGATAAATGACAACGTGCCTGTCCGCATCCGTGATGTGGGAAAAGTAAACATCGGACCGCAGGTCAGAACAATGAGCGGGATTCTCGATAAATCGGGAGCCGAGGCAGTAGGGGGTATTGTAATTGCCAGGTATGGCGACAATCCTCTCGAGGT
This sequence comes from Bacteroidota bacterium, assembly GCA_003567115.1. Classification (GTDB taxonomy): domain Bacteria; phylum Bacteroidota; class Bacteroidia; order Bacteroidales; family PUMT01; genus PXAP01. The sequence goes on along the minus strand of PXAP01000095.1, from coordinate 7,424 downwards.
TATTGACAATGTAAAGCAGAAAATTGAAGAGATTGCAGTGGGTCTGCCGGAAAAGACCCTTGCCGACGGTACCGTTTCCAAGGTTACCATAGTGCCTTTCTACGACCGCACCGGACTGATCTACGAGACACTGGGGACTCTATACGAGGCAATCAGTCTGCAGATTCTGATAACCATTATAGTTATCATAGTAATGGTATTCAATCTGAAGGCTTCATTGCTGATCTCTGCCCTGCTTCCCCTAGCCGTGCTGATGAGTTTCATATTCATGAAGTATGTGGGGGTCGATGCAAATATAGTTGCACTGTCGGGAATAGCCATCGCCATAGGTACTATGGTGGACCTGGGAATCATCCTGAGTGAGAACATCCTCCGGCACCTTAAGGAATCACCCGCCGCGAAGACAATTACAACGATTTATAATGCCACTACAGAAGTCGGATCCGCCATACTTACCGCCGTAAGCACCACCATAGTGAGCTTCCTGCCGGTGTTTACGCTGCAGGCGGCAGAGGGCAAACTTTTCGGCCCGCTGGCGTGGACAAAGACTTTTGCTCTTATTGCCGCCCTGGTATTCACCATAGCGATAATGCCTGCATTTGCGCACTGGTTCCTGGGGGCAAAACCGGGCAATCGTACCATAGGCAGGTACTTTAATTACCTGCTGGTGGCCGGGGGACTGCTGATTGCAATCCTTTGGTATCCATGGGCAGGTATTGTTTTAATGGCATTCGGACTTCATAACAGCCTCCAGCACCATTATCCCGAAAAACTGGGTAAATACAGGGGATGGATCACGGCCGGCATCTCTGTAGTTGCGGTTGCATGGCTTCTTGCCACCGAATGGATGCCCCTGGGAGTGAATAACAGCGTGCTGCTGAACTTTTTGTTTATTGGTATTATCATAACCGCAGTTCTCGGTATATTCACCTTGTTTATCCATTACTACCCGCGGATACTTTCCTGGTGCCTGGAAAATAAATGGAAATTCCTTCTTGTCCCTGCATTTACCCTGCTACTGGGCTTGAATATGTGGCAGGGCTTCGACAATATTTTCGGTTTTATGGCACGGGGAGGCGACCGGCTGGGGATGAACATCCGCACCACATCGGTGTGGAGCAGCCTGACTCATACCTTCCCGGGCATGGGCAAGGAGTTCATGCCGTCGCTCGATGAAGGCTCTTTCTTGCTGATGCCCACCTCCATGCAGCATGCCGGAATAGAGGAAAATATAAGCGTTCTGCAGCAGCTGGATAAGCTGGTGACCTCGATTCCGGAGGTTGAAGTGGTTGTGGGAAAAGCAGGTCGTGCCGAAACGGCTCTTGACCCGGCACCGATGACCATGTTCGAGAACATCATTAACTACAAGAGCGAATATATTACCGACCAGGACGGAAACAGGCAGAGGTTCAGTGTCGACCGTCAGGGTAATTATATCAAGGATGATAACGGCGAACTTATTCCCGACAGGAGGGGCAGGTATTACAGGCAGTGGCGCGACCACATCAGAACGCCCGATGATATCTGGGATGAGATCGTAAGGGTTTCCCGGGTTCCCGGGGTAACCTCGGCACCAAAGCTGCAGCCCATAGAAACAAGGCTGGTAATGCTGCAGACAGGCATGCGTGCACCGATGGGCATAAAGGTCTTTGGTCCCGATCTTCAGACTATCGAGAATTTCGGCATACAACTGGAAAAATATCTCAAGGAGGTGCCCTCAGTCCGGCCCGGCGCTGTATTTGCCGACAGGATAGTGGGGAAGCCCTACCTTGAAATAGACCTGGACAGGATTGAGATGAGCCGGTATGGCCTGAATGTAATGGATGTGCAGAACCATATTGAAATTGCGCTTGGAGGAATGTCCCTCTCAACAACCGTTGAAGGAAGGGAAAGGTTTCCGATCAGGGCCAGGTATGCTCGTGAGTGGAGGGATGACCCCGAAATGATTGAAAGGGTGCTTATATCAACTCCAACCGGTTCTCAGATACCGCTGGGACAGATTGCAGAGGTGACCTATCGTCAGGGACCGGCAATGATACGAGGTGAAAACAGCTTCCTGGTTGGTTTCGTGCTTCTTGACAGGCAGCCCGGATATGCGGAAGTAACGGTAGTTGAAGATGCACAGCGATATCTGCAGGAAAAAATCGACAGCGGCGAGCTGGTTGTTCCCGCCGGAGTGAATTACCATTTTTCCGGAAGCTATGAGAACCAGATAAGAGCTGAAAAACGCCTGTCGCTGGTGATACCGCTTAGTCTTATCATCATCTTTTTGATCCTCTATTTCCAGTTCCGTTCCACGGCAACTGCATTTATGATCTTCTCGGCCATTGCAATGGCATTTGCCGGCGGATTCATGATGCTGTGGTTTTACGGACAGGACTGGTTTATGGATTTTTCAGTAATGGGATCCAACATGCGTGACTTGTTTCAGATACGGACATTTAACCTGAGTGTGGCGGTCTGGGTAGGATTCATCGCTCTCTTTGGTATCGCCACCGACGATGGCGTGGTGATGGGAACATACCTGAAGCAGAGCTTTGAAAGAAACAGTCCCGGAAATGAAAAAGAGGTAAGGAAAGCCGTAATCGAGGCAGGAATGAAAAGGGTAAGGCCGTGTCTGATGACAACCGCAACAACCCTTCTGGCCCTGTTGCCGATCCTCACCTCTACCGGAAGAGGGGCGGATATCATGATCCCCATGGCAATTCCCTCATTCGGGGGGATGACGGTGGCGCTGATAACACTGCTTATCGTTCCCGTGCTTTATTCCATGTGGGCAGAATACAGGATCAGGCGAAACCCCGAGGCTTTCGCCGTAAAGGAAGTATAAAAATAAAACCGGCATCATATCAATATATGGTTAACCGGGAACTTAAACAGAAAAAGCAATGATACGAAATTCAATTATATTATTTATTAAAAGTGCTACAGGATGGCAACAGGGCAGAGGAACTGCAGGAAGGCCAGAGCAAGGCGAAGCTGCGGGAAGGCCGGAAATTAACGGTGATAAGGGAAAGGAAAGCACACGCAGGGAAATTGAAACCGGCTTATCGCCTTTCCCGGGTAAACCTGAAAGCGGTAGAATTAAAGCGGTACCCGCTTCTCCATTTTTTCAGGTCAAAACTGCCCTGGCTGTCCTTTTTTTAGTTGCCGTTTCAGTAATGTCCACAAGCCAGGATCTTTACGGCCAGACTCTTGATGATTACCTGGTGGAGGCGGCGGAGAACAACCCGGAGCTAAGGGCGAGATTTTTCGAATACCAGTCCGTTCTTGAACGAGTCCCCCAGGTGGGGGCCCTGCCCGATCCAGAGCTTAGTTTAGGCTATTATATCCGGCCAATGGAATTTCCTATGGGCAATCAGCATGCCGACCTTACCCTGATGCAGATGTTCCCATGGTTCGGCACGCTTGGCGCCAGGGAAGATGAGGCCTCCCGTATGGCCCTGGCCAGATATGAAGCTTTCCTTGATGCTAAAAACCAGCTCTATTACGATGTAAAAACTGTCTGGTATGAACTATATGAACTGGAAGGTGAGATTGAGATCATGAACGATAATCTGGACCTTCTCAGGGAACTGGAAGAGCTTTCCCTGATGAGGTTCCAGTCGACCGAAACAGGTGCCCTTGGCAGCGGCATGTCTGATGTACTGAGGGTGCGGATGGAGATAAACGAAATGGAGAACATGGTTGCACTGCTGGTTGATTCAAGGACTCCGCTGACCGCGAGGTTCAATAAACTGCTGAACAGGCCTGCAAACCTGGAGGTGGCAGCTGCCGACACCCTTGATGTCCGGGTATTGACAACTGCAGATCAGGCCCTTCTCGATAATATGATCAGGGATAATCCCATGATCAGAATGCTTGATGAAGAGGCCGGCGCCTTTGAGGTTCGTGAAAGGATCGCCAGGATGGAAGGCAGACCTTCATTCGGGGCAGGAGTGAATTACATGATCTTCTCCTCACCGGGAAATGATGCTGTATCAATGGACGGAAGGAACATGGCCATGCCTATGGTAACAATGACTATCCCCATATACCGGGAAAAGTACAGGGCCCGTGAAAGAGAGGCTAAGCTGGCCAGGGAATCGGTGCTCAGCAGCCGCGAAAATGTTGCAAATGAACTTTCGGTACAGCTTTCGGATGTACTGAGAAATCTTGCCGATTCAGAAAGACGTAGTGATCTTTACCTCAGGCAGACTGATCTGGCTGATAAGTCGATGGACATTCTGATCACTGAATATAGCGGGGGATTGGTACGGTTTGAGGAGGTGCTGAGGTTACAGGAGCAATTGCTCGATTATCGCATCCGGCTGCTAAGGGCGGTTACGGATCACAACCGTTCAGTGGCCAGACTGGATATGCTCACAGCTACTGAATTGTCAAATGGCAGGAACAAACCTGCAACTGAATAGCAAAACCGAAAAATAAAAACATAACAGATTAAAATTCGAAAAAATGAGAAATTTATTAAAAAATAAATGGATTGCCGGGGGACTGGTGCTTGTGATGGGGCTTTTGCTCGGACTGCTTATTGCGCCGCGCCCCAGCGGTTCTGGTGATAAGCCGGATGCCCATCATGATCATGCAATTGATGAAAATGGCGAGTGGACCTGCTCGATGCACCCCCAGATACGACAGGACGAGCCGGGTGACTGCCCTATCTGCGGCATGGACCTTATCCCGGCCGAATCGTCGACAGGAGCCGATCACGGCCCGCTGGTGTATGAAATGACAGCTGAGGCAGTTGCCCTGGCAAATGTTCATACTTCGGTGGTCAACCTGGCTTCTGCCGAAAAAGAGGTGGAGCTTACCGGAAAGATCCGGTTCAACGAACAGAAGCTGTCGTCGGCAACCTCAACTTTCCCCGGAAGGGTTGAGCAGCTACATGTAAACTTCACCGGGCAGCAGGTAAACCGGGGAGATGTACTTGCCACGATTTATTCACCCGAGCTACTGACCGCACAGCAGGAACTGCTGCAGGCCGTAAGGATGAAGGAGACTTTCCCGGCCCTGTACCGGTCCGCCAGGGAAAAACTGAGGCTATGGCGACTGACCGACAGCCAGATAGATGAAATAGAAAACAGCGGCCAGGTCAGGGCGCAGTTTGACGTACTTGCAAGTATTACGGGTGTGGTGACTGGACGGAATGTTACGGAAGGTGATTATGTGGGCACAGGTACCGTCATGTTCGAGATTGCCGATCTCAGCACGGTATGGGTAATGCTGGATGCATATGAGAGCGATCTGGCCTGGATAAACCCGGGAAGCAGGATCAGCTTTACGGTGCCGGCGCTGCCCGGGCAGCAATTCAATGCCGAGGTCACTTTTATCGACCCGGTAATTGATCCGGGCCGGCGGACCGCCGCGGTAAGGGCCGAAGCTACCAACCCGGGAGGCCGCCTGAAGCCGGATATGTTTGTCAACGGAATTATAAAATCAAACATCAGGCCTGGCAACAACTCTTTGGTCATTCCCCGTTCCGCCCTGCTTTGGTCAGGCAAAAGATCCCTGGTTTATGTGAAACTGCCCGGAACAGAGTACCCGGCGTTTGAAATGCGGGAAATAGTAACAGGTCCAAGGCTCGGCGACATGTATCTCGTGGAAAACGGGCTGGATGCAGGAGAGGAAATTGTCACCAACGGCGTGTTCGCGGTGGATGCTTCCGCCCAGCTGAGCGGGAACTTCAGTATGATGACCCGTCCGCCGGCAAAGACTTTGGAAGTGCCGGCAGCTTTCCGGTCACAATTGACAGATCTTGCAGCTGAATATTTCAAGGTAAAACATGCCCTTGTCGAATCCGATCCTTCAAAGGCTACTTCCGCAACCGGTAGTTTCCTCAATGCCCTTTCAGCAGTCGACATGTCGCTTCTTGATGAAGAACCGCACCATAGATGGATGGTTCTGCTTTCAGGTCTGAGGGAAATGGCAAGTGAAATTGGTGCCACCGAAGATCTGGAAGAACAGCGCGAGCACTTTGAGCACCTTTCCATGAGCATGATCGATGTGGTGGAATATTTCGGGCTTCAGGAGCGGGTTTACAAGATGCACTGCCCTATGGCTTTTGATGACGAGGGCGCCTACTGGCTGAGCAACAGGGATGAAATACTGAATCCCTACTTCGGCGATGCGATGCTTGCCTGCGGGGTGATCGAACAGACCTACAGGAAGGGTGTAAGGGTATTCAGTACTGAAGAAGCACCTGATGAGCCCATGGCCGGTCATAATCATTAAAAGTGACGGGGGCACCGGAGATGGAAGGCACCGGAGATAAGCGAAGTTTATTAATTAACAAACAGCAATATCACAACACATTTATTACTAATTGAACATTAAAATTTTTAATTATGAAGACAAAAACTTTAAGAATTTCAGCCATTGCCACGTTGGCGGCAATTTTGACACTCGGTATTTCCTCCTGTTCGGGAGGCGGACAGCAAAACCAGGATCGGGACAGTCACCAGACCCATGATCAAAGCCATGATGTGGAAGTCAGCGATGCCCATCTGGCAGAATTCCAGGTAAACGGGAACTGCGGTATGTGCAAGCAGCGAATAGAAGAGGCTGCCACATCGGTGGGCGGAGTAAACTCTGCCGAATGGGACGTGCAGACCGGAATGGTTGAAGTAGCAATGGATCAGGGCACTGATCTTCATGAAGTCCATATGGCAATTGCAAAAGCCGGTCATGATACAGAGATGCATAAGGCAACCGATGAGGCATACGACAACCTTCATGCATGCTGCAAGTATGAACGGGAATAAGGCTTGATGTTCATAAAGCCTTGGCAAAATCAGGGCATGATACAGACATGCACAGGGCAAGCGATGAAGCTTATGCCAATCTGCATGGTTGCTGCAAATATAACCGTGAAGAGGTAAAGGTTAAACAGGAATGCGGGCACACGTGCCATGGTCATTAATAGAATGAAAACGGGGCAGGAGAAACGGGATCACTTCCCGTTTCGGCCTCCCGTAATATCTTATTACTTGCCGGTATCTGAAAATTGAGTGGGAAAAGATGGCTTCCTTTCAAATATTTTTCCATAAATATGAATTTTGATCATAAATAACATTATACATATATTACTTGCTTCTCTGTCGTCCGGTTCCCTTGCGATTTTTGATAGAGGAGAAGTTCAGGGAACTGACACAATTTAGCAATAGGAAATTAGAATGTTGCGATTTGATAAGCGTAAAAAAGATATAATGTAAAAAATAAACCTTCTGCATACAAAAGTATAATCTGACTTGATGAACAAAAAACATAACACCAGGCAGAAACATCAGGGGCATCAAGCGGGGGGAGGCCATAATGGCGAACATCGTGGTCATAATGGCGAGAGAAACCATGGAGATAAACATAATGAACATGGTAAACATGCGGAACACGACAGTGGGCATGGTAAGCATACAGAACATGGTGAG
>PXAP01000101.1 GCA_003567115.1 Bacteroidota bacterium | reverse complement strand
TCACCTTCAGGTTTTACCAGAAATTATCCTCTGATGCTGGCATCAAAGCTACTGCCTGTTTTGACTTTGGGGATGCTTGTTTTTATGATTGCAGGCATTGTTCCCTTATACGGGTTTTTTCTGTTTTTCTTTTCCCAGCTGATAATTACAGGGGCTATGTTTAAAACTGTAAATGAGAAACATCAACTGGTAACCCGGAAGCTCACTACACTCAGAAAATACAGCGAGCTGCTCCAAATTATTCAGGACGCCTCATTTGATGCTCCTTTGCTCAAGTCTCTTCAGCGCCACCTTAAAAAAGAGGGGCAACAACCAACGGTTAATATAGGGAAGCTTGCCCGGATAGTCGATGCTTTTGACAGCAGGCTCAACTTTATAGCCAACATTTTGCTTAACGGGCTGTTTTTATGGGATATTAACTGTATCCTTCTGCTTGAGCGGTGGAACCGCAGGTACAGGAAAAAAATGCCTTTGTGGCTTGACACCGTAGCCCGGATGGATGCATATATAAGTTTTTCTGTTTTTACCTTCAACAATCCGGATTTTGTTTTTCCCAAACCGGTCACTGATGGTACGGTAATTTACGCCAGAGGCCTGGGGCATCCCCTGATACCCCGAAAAGAGAGGGTTTGCAATGATCTTTCCATTGACGGCACCGGCAGGTTCATCATAATTACCGGAGCCAATATGGCAGGCAAAAGTACTTTTTTGCGTACTGCCGGGGTGGCACTGGTGCTTGCCATGTCCGGATCGCCGGTTTGTGCGGGGGAATTTGGTTTTCGTATTACTGAAGTTTATACCAGTATGAGGACCAGCGATTCGCTCAGCAGGAACGAATCATATTTCTATGCCGAGCTCAAAAGGCTTAAAAATATTATTGACATAATTGCCGGCGGAAAGGAGGTTTTCATTATTCTCGATGAGATGCTCAAGGGAACAAATACCGTCGACAGGCAGAAGGGTTCGGTTGCCCTTCTGGAAAAGTTTCTCAGTATGGGAGCTACGGGTATAGTGGCTACCCATGACCTAACCCTGGCTTCACTGGAAAAGCATTTCCCTTCAAGGATAGAGAACAAATGTTTCGAGGTGGATATAAACGGAGATGAAATTCATTTCGACTACCTTTTAAGAAGCGGCGTTACCCGCAAGATGAACGCCCTGGTCATGATGAAAAAGATGGGACTGCTTATGGACGGGGAGATGCAAAAGCAACAGGGCCCGGAATGACCGTTTCTGGTTTCTTATATCTGCTGCTCCATTCTTTTTCTCCATCCTGTAATTACCATTCCGCTATTCCTTCTCTTTTTCCGGCTGTTGATTGGTTGTTGATAAACAAATTCACACTCCACCCTTCTTTTTATATATATTTGCAGAAATTTCAGGGATCATGACTGCAGTATATTCTGAAGATACCATTCGCACACTGGACTGGAAGGAGCATATCCGGAAAAGGCCCGGTATGTACATAGGAAAGCTGGGAGACGGATCTTCGCTTGATGACGGTATATACCTTCTCATAAAGGAGGTGCTTGACAATGCGGTGGATGAGTATATGATGGGCTTCGGCAAGACCATCAGGATAGATATCAATGAAAAAGTGGTGACCATAAGGGATCATGGCAGGGGAATACCTCTTGGCAAGATTGTTGATGTTGCCTCCAGAATGAATACCGGCGCCAAATATGATTCGAAGGTATTCAAAAAGACGGTAGGGCTTAACGGAGTGGGTATAAAAGCCGTCAATGCTCTTTCCCTGAAGTTTGTCATTGAGTCGTACAGGGAAAAAACCGGCAGGCTGGTTGAATTTTCAAGAGGCGAAATTGTGGATGAAAAGGAGCTTTCCCCGTCCGGTAAAGCCAACGGCACAAAGGTAGTTTTCACCCCCGATCAGGAGATCTTTGGTAAGTTCCGTTTTATACCGGAATACCTGGAGCGGATGTTCAAAAACTATGTTTACCTGAACACCGGCCTTACCATTGTGTATAACGGAAAGCATTTTAATTCGAAAAACGGCCTGCTTGATATGCTTGAGGAGAATATGAGTGCTCCGGGGCTCTATCCGGCTATCCATTTACGGGGGGATGAGATCGAGGTTGCAGTCACTCACAAAAAGCAGTACGGAGAAGAGTACTACAGTTTTGTTAACGGCCAGTACACCAGTCAGGGAGGGACCCATTTAATTGCATTCAAGGAGGTTTTTGTAAAGGTGATAAGGGATTTTTACAAGAGGGACTTTGATGCCTCCGATATAAGGGCTTCGGTTATTGCGGCAATAAGTATTAAAGTGGAGGAGCCGGTTTTTGAGTCGCAGACCAAGACCAAGCTGGGGTCAAAGGATATTGAACCGGGGGGGGCTTCGGTGAGGAATTTTATCATGGATTTTTTACGTACCAGTCTTGATAATTACCTGCACAGGAATCCTGAAACAGCCGAGATACTTCTTGCCAGGATAATTGAATCTGAAAAGGAGAGAAGAGCCATATCGGGGATTAAGAAGATCGCCCGAGAACGGGCAAAAAAAGCCGGCCTTCACAACAAGAAGCTGAGGGATTGCAGGGTTCACTGGAATACCAATGACGAGCGCAGGCTGGATGCAACCATATTCATCACCGAAGGTGACTCGGCAAGCGGTTCAATAACAAAATCGCGTGATGTGAACACCCAGGCTGTTTTCAGTCTGAAGGGCAAACCGCTCAATACTTTCGGGCTGACCAAGAAGATAGTTTACGAGAACGAGGAGTTCAACCTTCTGCAGTCAGCCCTCAACATTGAAAACGGCATTGAGGAGCTGAGGTACAATAATGTGGTTATTGCCACCGATGCAGATGTTGACGGTATGCATATACGTCTTTTGCTGATTACCTTTTTCCTGCAGTTTTTCCCCGATCTTATCAAGAACGGGCATCTTTATATATTGCAAACCCCGCTTTTCAGGGTTCGCAATAAAAGTAAGACTCACTACTGCTATTCGGAATCTGAAAAATGCAAGGCAGAGAAAAAGCTGGGCGGTAAGACGGAGATAACAAGGTTCAAGGGACTGGGGGAGATCTCTCCCGATGAGTTTAAACATTTCATTGGGAAAGATATGCGGCTTGAGCCGGTTCAGCTTACCAGGGATGATATGATTGCAGATATGCTCTCTTTTTATATGGGAAAGAACAATCCGGAGCGGCAGGATTTTATTATAGAGAATCTGAGAGTGTATGAAGATGTGATAGGTACCGGAGCGGCTGAATAAGTTTAAGTGCCCCCTTTAAATTCAGGGGTGTTTCAAAAAGAGGAACAAGGATACAGATGGAAGAACCGGATAAATTAAACGGACATAACGGGAAAATATCCTCAGATGACAACAAGGATGGCAGGGATAATGATTTCCCCAGAATTATTCATCTTTCCGGCATGTACAGGGACTGGTTCCTTGATTATGCCTCATATGTAATTCTTGAGCGTGCAGTACCTCACCTGCATGACGGACTGAAACCGGTACACCGGCGTATTCTGCATGCCATGAAAAAGCTTGATGACGGCCGGTTCAACAAGGTTGCCAATATCATAGGATATACCATGCAGTACCACCCGCATGGTGATGCTTCAATCGGCGATGCTCTTGTGCAGCTTGGACAGAAGGATTTGCTAATTGATACCCAGGGGAACTGGGGGAATCTTCTCACCGGCGACGGAGCGGCTGCTTCGCGTTATATTGAAGCAAGATTGTCACCCTTTGCCCTGGAGGTGGTTTTCAATCCGAAAACAACCACATGGAAATTATCATACGACGGCCGCAATAAGGAGCCCCTGACCCTTCCCGTTAAATTTCCCTTGCTGCTGGCCCAGGGGGTTGAGGGTATTGCAGTGGGACTGGCTTCCAGGATTCTGCCTCATAATTTCAATGAGTTGATAGATGCATCGGTTGCCTATCTGCAGAGGAAGAAATTTGAATTATTTCCGGATTTTCCGGGCGGGGGACTGGCGGATTTTTCCCGTTATAATGACGGAATCAGGGGCGGGGTGGTACGTGTAAGGTCAAAGATCTCCAAGCTTGATAAGAAGACTCTGGTAATTAATGATATTCCTTATGGAAAAACCACAGGCTCGGTCATTGACTCCATATTGAAAGCCAACGAAAAGGGTAAGATAAAAATAAGGAAGATTGATGATAATACCGCCGGCAATGTAGAAATCCTCGTTCACCTGGCTCCCGGGATATCACCCGACAAGACCATTGATGCCCTTTACGCCTTTACCGACTGCGAGGTTTCCATCTCTCCCAATTCATGTGTTATAGAAGATGATAAACCCAGATTCCCGGGAGTAACAGAAATGCTGAAAATAAGCACCGACCATACTGTAAGGCTGCTCAGGCAGGAGCTGGAGATAAGGTTGTCTGAACTTTCGGAAATCTGGCACCTGTCGTCGCTGGAGAAGATATTTATAGAAAACCGTATCTACCTGAGCATTGAGGATTGCGAAACCTGGGAGTCGGTTCTGGAAACAATAGACAGGGAACTGGAGCCGTATAAAAAACTGCTTTTAAGGGAAGTTACAGGTGATGACATAATAAAGCTTACCGAGATAAGGATAAAGAGGATTTCCAAATATGATGTAAAAAAGGCTGAAGAACATATAAAATCTGTTGAAAAAGAGATGGAAGAGGTCAGGAATCACCTCAGGAACCTTATTCCTTTTGCTGTTAATTATTACAAACAGATAAAAAAGAAATACGGGAAGGGAAGGGAACGTAAGACAGAGATACGGAGCTTTGATACCATTGAGGCAACCAAGGTCGCAGTGGCCAATGAGAAGCTGCATGTAAACCGTGCAGAAGGCTTTGCCGGGACAGGCCTGAAAAAAGACGAATATGTTTGTGATTGTTCGGATATAGATGATATAATTGTTTTCAGACAGGATGGCAGTTACCTGGTTACCAGGGTTGCAGACAAGCTTTTTGTCGGCAAGAATATTATACATATTGCAGTATTCAAAAAAAATGATAAACGTACAATATATAATATTATATACCGTGACGGACCCAGGGGAGCCTTTATGATGAAAAGAGCAGCGGTTCATGGGCTCACCCGTGACAAGGAATATAACATCACCAGGGGGGCGGATAAATCAAGGATCATCTATTTAAGTGCCAATCCCAACGGCGAGGCTGAGGTTGTGAAGGTTTACCTTAAGCCCAAGCCCCGTCTGAAGAACCTGGTTATTGAACTGGACTTTGGCGAAATCGCCATAAAGGGGAAAAACTCCATAGGAAATATTCTTACCAGACATGCCGTGCACAAGGTCCTGCTGAAAGAAAAGGGAGAGTCTACCCTTGGCGGGGTGAGAATCTGGTTTGACGGGGATATAAACCGGCTTAATACCGATGGCAGGGGCAGGTATCTTGGTGAGTTCAACAGAGACGACCGCCTGCTTGCAGTTACCGGGTCAGGGAGGTTCCGGCTTTCCGGTTTTGATGTTTCCAACCATTATGAAGATGATATTATTTTGGTTGAGAAATACAGATATGGCAAAGTTTTCTCGGCTGTATACTATGACGGGGAAAAGAAATTTCATTATGTTAAGCGCTTTACCTTTGATCCAGTCGATAAGCTCAGCAGTTTTATCGGTGAGCATAAAGATTCAATACTTGTAAGGTTTACCGAGGTGGAATATCCCCGGCTGGAGGTTAAATTTGGCGGCAGGAACAAGGACCGGGACAGCGAGATAATAGAGGTGGCCGATTTCATAGGAGTCAAGAGTTACAGGGCAAGAGGAAAGAGACTTACCAAATATGAGGTGTCACTGATTCGGGAGCTGGAACCTGTTGCCGGAACCGGGCAGGAGGTGGAACCTGACGAGGCCGGGGGGTCTGGCGAACCTGACAGGGCAGATAATAAACAAATGAGACTCGATCTTTAACAGTTGGCTGGCAAGTCTTTTTGGTGCGGTTAAATATAAAAATCACTGTACTGTGCTTATTTTTCTGATTGGATTTATGGGTAGCGGAAAAACAACTACCGGCCGTTTACTGGCAGAGAGGTTATGGTATGAATTTGCCGACCTGGATGTACTGATTGAAGAGCGGGAAGGGATGGAGGTAACGGAAATTTTTGCCCGGAAAGGAGAAGATTATTTCAGAAAAGTTGAGGCGGAGGTGCTGGAAAGCGTTCTTGAAGGGCGGAACATGGTAATAGCCTGTGGCGGGGGCACGGCTTGTTTCCATGACAATATGCAAAAGATGAAATCGGCCGGTATTACCATCTATCTCAAAGTTTCACCGGAGCTGCTGGCCCGGCGCCTTTCCGGCGGGCCTTCTTCCCGGCCCCTTGTTGCCGGCATGCAGGGGGAAGAGCTTAAAAATTACATAAGAAAGCTGCTTGCCGGCAGGGAGGGCTGGTACCGCCAGTGCGATATCATTTACGATGCCGACAGGTTTGATATAAATGATTTGCTGAGCCTTATTGCCCCCCTGACAGGTGAGGCAGAGTGAATTATTTTTTCGGCTTACGAAGTAAAATGAGCGATTCATAAGGCCATGGGGCAAATTGTTGATTTTTTCCCCTTACTGCGGCTTTTTTCCCTACCTGCTTCAAAATCTCTTTATACCGGCATAATTGGTCAATTGCTTTATCTGTATAAAGCAGGTTAATCAAATTAAATTTCAATGTATTATGTTTTGCATACTATCGGTACTTAGTGCCCTGAACGGATGAAACCTTGATGTTTTTTACATAACCGTTTGTGAAATTCATTGATGAGGATTTCTTATATAAGAAATCCGAAATTTTGCTGACAAACCGGACTGAAAATATGGCAGCTATTAATGAATCTTGGGTGCCATAATGGCAAAAGTCCTGTATAAAACAGCCCTGGTATAAAAATTGTTTTTAAAACAGTTAAACAGAAAAAATATTCAGGTTAATTAAAAATCATGTTTAACCAAAAACAAAAGGAGGACCAGGCTATGTTACCAGTATTTAACAGAAGAAGTTCAATGCCAAGCATTGTAGATGATTTTTTTGGCAAGGATATGCTTTCGGATTTTTTTGATGACTATCAGACCGGTATTTGCATTCCTGCGGTAAATATAATCGAAGGCAAGAATGATTTCAGGATTGAGGTGGCAGCACCCGGGCTGGACAAAAATGATTTTTCGATTGATGTAAAGGACAATGTGTTGTTTATTTCGTCCGAAAAGCGCCAGGAAAATGAGAAGAAGGATGAAAAGATTATGAGGCGTGAGTTTTCCTACAGTGCATTTAAGCGCTCTTTCAGTCTTCCCGAATCGGTAGATACCGATAATATCAGCGCCAGTCACAAGGATGGCGTGCTGAACATTTCTATCCCGAAAAAAGAGGAAGCCAAAGAGAAACCGCCAAAGAAGATCAAGATAGGGTAATTCTTAGAAAAGAATAATATTCAGAGGATTCCGGTTACCATGTGTGACCGGAATTTTTTGTGTAATGTAGTAACATGGGGATTCATAAAAACTGTTCATACCGGGTCGACGTCGGGATAGACGGTGCAGGTTCTGAGGCCGGGCTTTGAACGGAGGCGGCTGATCTCTGCCCCGATCAGCCCGCGTGCCCTGGTGAGGTCGGCCCCCTTTTCGATCTTTAGAAGGATATTCATTATGTAGCGGTTCTGTACCCGGCCCACCGGCGGGTATTCAGGCCCCAGCACCCTGTTGCCGAACTTCTCCCTGAGCAGGCCGGCCAGCAGCGTGGCGGCCTCTTCGGCAACATCACGGTTCTTATCCCTGACAAACAGTTTTATGAGCCGGACATAGGGGGGGTACCTGAACTGGCGGCGCTCGGCAAGCAGCTCGCTGAAGTGCCTTTCCAGGTTGTTCTCAACGATGTTTCGTATGACCGGGTGGGCCGGGAATCCGGTCTGGATGACCACTTTGCCCCGTTTGACTTTTCTGCCCGCCCTGCCGGCAACCTGTGACATGAGCTGGAAACTCCTCTCATGCGCCCTGAAGTCGGGGAACAGAAGCATATTGTCGGCGTTGAGTATGCCTACAAGGGATACCCTCCCGAAATCAAGCCCCTTGGCAACCATTTGCGTTCCCGCCAGTATGTCGATCTTTCCCTCTTCGAACCTGCCGATGATCCTTTCATGCCCCTTGCGGCCCCTTGCCGAATCCAGGTCAAGCCTTCCCACCCTTGCCTGCGGAAAGAAAAGGGAGATCTCATCTTCAATTTTTTCTGTCCCGAAGCCCCTTGTCTGCAGGGCGGTGCTGCCGCATTCCCGGCAGGCGGGAGGGGGCTTCACCGATGTCCCGCAATAGTGGCATACCATCTGCCTGCCCGCCTTGTGGAAGGTGAGGCTTACATCGCAATGGCTGCATACGGGCACCCATCCGCAGTCGTTGCATTCGATCCAGGGAGCATAGCCCCGTCGGTTCTGGAAGAGGATCACCTGCTCACCGAGTGACAGGGCCTCTTCCACCGCTTCCAGCAGTTGCGGGGTAAAGAGTCCCTTCATCTTTTTTTTCTTCCTTGCCTCACGGATGTCGGCAATCAGGATCTCGGGGAGCTCTATCTCGCTGTACCGTTTGGTGAGGCCCGCCAGCCCGTATTTCCCCGAAAGGGAGGTGT